>JAQUXG010000132.1 GCA_028692515.1 Kiritimatiellales bacterium
GCCCGCCGCCAAGGCAAAGAAATGTGGTATTCCATCACCGACCCGCGCGCCCTTTCCATTCTCAACTGCATCTGCACCCACTGCACCGAAGGAGACTTCGAGGAAATTTGAAACTGGAAAATCGAAACTTGAATCAGGCAATTCAGAACAAAGTAACCATTAACTGACAACCGATAACTGGTCATTAAATATGAAACTCAAACTGGTCAATTTCAGCCTGCGCTTCCCGTGGCTGGTCGTGCTGATTACGCTGCTGGCCGTCATCTTCGGTACCTTGCAGTTCCCGAAAGTCACATTCGACAACGACCCGGAAAACATGCTCTCGACCAACGAATACGTGCGAGTGTTCCATAACCAGACCAAAAAGAAATTCGCGCTCTACGACTTCGTCATCGTCGGCGTCGTCAACACCAACAATCCGGACGGCGTGTTCAACGTGGAAACGCTCGGCCGCATTGATACGCTGACCAAACAGCTCTTGAGTCTGCGGAAAAGTGCGGATGGCTTGCCGGAGATTACCGTCCCTGCCCCGTTCGTTCCCGCCCTCCAGCCGAAGAATGCGTGGACGCGCACACTCACCAAAGTATTCCGCCATGACGTCAATCATCTCTTCGACGACGAAGGCCGCAGCGCCATCATCAAGCCGGAACTGATCAGTCCGTCGGTCGTCGACAACATCAAACAGGCCGAGCACGGCGCATTGCGGATCGAATACCTGATGGAACACCCGCCCGCCACGCGCGAAGAGGCGCTCGTTATCCGCGAAGACGCGATGAACAACCCGCTCTATAAGGACACGCTGGTCTCCGGTGATGAAAAAGCCATCGCTCTCTACATTCCGATTCAGGCCAAAACCTACAGCTACAACGTCGCCAATCTGGTCGAAAATCTGACCGCCGACTGGCCTGCCGAAGATCAGGTCTACATCACCGGCCAGCCGGTTGCACAGGACACCTTCGGCATTGAAATGCTCGTCCAGATGGCCAGCTCCGCGCCGCTCGCCGGACTGGCCATCTTCCTGTTGCTGCTCTTTTTCTTCCGGCGCGTCTCCCTGATCATCGCGCCAATGCTCGTCGCGATCATCAGCGTCCTCTGCACCATGGGTCTGCTGATCGGCAGCGGCTACAGCGTCCACATCATGAGCTCCATGATCGCCATCTTCCTCATGCCGATCGCCGTCGCCGACTCCGTCCACATCCTAAGCGAATTCTTCGACGCCTATCACCGCTTCCATGATAAAGCCCAAACCATCCGGCACGTCATCAGCCATCTCTTCAAACCCATGCTCTACACCAGCCTCACCACCATCGCCGGTTTCGCCTCGCTCGCCACCACGCCGATCCCGCCGGTCAAAGTCTTCGGCCTGCACGTCGCCTTCGGGGTCGCGCTGGCCTGGGTGCTCACCATGACGTTCGTGCCCGCCTACATCATGATCTTCGTCTCCGAAAAATCGCTCAAACAGTCCGCGCCGAAAAAGCGGACAGAAACCCGCACCGGTCTCGACGGCGCACTCGAAAGGCTGGGCGCCTTTTCGTACAACCACTGGAAACTGATTCTGATCATCACCTCGATCGTCATCGCGGTCTCCGCCTACGGCGTCTCGCTCATTCAAGTGAACGACAATCCGATCAAATGGTTCACCAAAACCCACCGCATCCGCGTGGCCGACAAAGTACTCAACAACCACTTTGGCGGAACCTACACCGCCTACCTGACGCTCACGCCCGAAACCGTCGCCGGCTGTACCTGCACCGAAGCGCTCGATAAAATGGGCGCCGCCGCCCGCGCCCGCTTCGCCGACAAACTGCCCGCGCAAACCGCGCAACTGATCGCTCTGTTCGATGAGCAGCGCGAAAAATACCGCTTTGTTTCCACCTGCAACCCCGACGCCTGTTTCGTCCACCTCATCAACGAAGCAAAAAAACTCGACGAACAGACCACCGCGCCGTGGCGGGCTCTCAGCGACGAAATCAACTATCTCGATGACGCCGCCCTCTCCTCGCCCGCCGCGATGCAGGCCGCACTATCCAACGCTCCCGCTGAATTTTTCCAATCCTTGGAAAATCTGCGTGGAGAGAATCTTCGCGAAAATGCATTGAAGAAAATCGACGAATATACCGCGCTCTCTTTCGTCAACTTCCTCTACGAAATGCGCGCCGAAATTACCGCCCCGCCCTTTAAGCGTCCAGCGATGCTCCGCTGGATTGAAACGCTTCAAAACAACCTGCTCGCTCAGCCGGTCATTGGAAAAACCAGCTCGGCTGTCGATGCGCTTAAAAAAGCATCCTACGAATTGCAGTACATTGATCCGGCACAGGCTCCTGAAGAACAGCGCACTACTATTCTCGAACGCGATCAAAAAAATTACAGCGTACCCGACAGTGCCGCCGCCTGCGGACAGGTTTTCCTGCAACTTGAAGGGATGAAGAAAAAAGACAGCCTCTTCCACCTCATCACGCGCGACTACCGCGAAGCCAACGTCTGGGTGCAGCTGCGCAGCGGCGACAACAAAGATATGGAAGCTGTCGTTGCGGCCGTAAATGACTTTGTAAAAGCCAACCCGCCGCCGGAACCGCTGAAGCTGGAGTGGGCCGGACTCACTTACCTTAACATCGTCTGGCAGCAGAAAATGGTCAGCGGCATGCTCTACGGCTCGCTGCTCAGCAGCTTCATTATCGTCTTCATCATGATGGCCGTGCTGTTCCGCTCACTGCTCTACGGCATTCTCGCGATGATTCCGCTCAGCGTTACGATTCTGTTCATCTACGGACTGATCGGATTGATTGGCAAGGACTACGACATGCCGGTTGCGATTCTCTCATCGCTGACGCTCGGACTGAGCGTAGACTTCGCCATTCACTTTCTGGAACGCGCCCGCGAATTCCACATGAAATTCGGCGGCTGGGCGGCGGCCATCAAAGAAATGTTCAAAGAACCGGCGATGGCTATCAGCCGCAACGCCATCACCGTCGCGGTCGGATTCACGCCGCTGCTCTTCGCGCCGCTCATGCCGTACAAAACCGTCGGCGTCTTCCTCGCCGCCATCATGATTGTCTCGTGGGTCGCCACGTTGTTCATCCTGGCCGCGCTGGTAACGGGCCTACAGAAATGGTTGTTTAAGCAACGTGATGAAACTTGAAACTGGAAACTCGACACTGGAGGAACAGGAATGAAAGAGATCTACGAACTGGATGTATATCAGCTTGCTGAAAAACTTTCTGATATGATCTGGTACGAGTACGACAACTGGGAACCGAAAGCGCAACACACGATCGGCTACCAAGTGATTCGCTCTGTAGACAGTATCGCGGCCAATATTGCGGAAGGATACGGCCGTTTCACTCCGGCTGACCGAAAACGGTTCTATCACTTTTCCAGAGGTTCGTTTGAAGAAACAAAAGCATGGTTACGCAAAGCACTTCGCCGCGAAGTGATCGCCCGGGAAAAAAGTGATGAATTCAAAGTGGTCATCGACGAACTAGGCCCAAAACTCAACGCATTCATAAGGAGTACAAAATGAAAAAGACTCTATCAGCAGCAACCCCGTTTCGAGTTTCAAGTTTCAAGTTTCTGGCAGCGGCGCTTTTACCACTGGTTGTGCAAGGCGCAGAACTCTCCGTCGACACCATCGTCTCCAAAGCCAACGAAGCCGCCTACTACGCCGGCGATGACGGCTCCGCGGACGTGAAGATGGTAATCACCGAAGCGAACGGCGGAACGCGCACCCGCGAGTTCCGCATCCTGCGCAAAAACACCGCCGACGGTAACCAGAAGTTTTATGTCTATTTCAAGGCACCCGCCGACGTAAACCGGCAGGTCTTCCTCGTCTGGAAAAACGCCGCGCAGGGCAAGAATGATGAACGCTGGCTGTTCCTGCCCGACCTGAATCTGGTCAAGCCGATCGCCCCCGGCGACAAGCGCACTTCGTTTGTCGGTTCCGACTTCGTTTATGAAGATGTTTCCGGCCGCGCGCTGTGGGAAGATAAACATGAGCTGACCGGCGAAACCGATACGCAGTACGTCATCAAAAACACGCCGCTTAATCCCGGCGCAGTCGAGTTCAGCGAATATACTGTCTGGATCGACAAAGATACCTTCCTGCCGCGCAAGGCGGAATACCTGAACAAAGACAGCAGGCTCTACCGCCGCGTCGAGGCGACCAAGGTCGAAACCATTCACGGATTCCCGACCGTAACTGAATCGAAAGTCAGCGATCTCGACGACGGCAGCAGCACCGTCAACAGCTTCAGCAACGTGCAGTACAACATCGGCCTGAACGAACAGCTCTTCACCGAGCGGTTTTTGCGCCGTCCACCCCGCGAAGCGACGAGATAAGGCTATAGACTTTAGACCTTAGGCTTTAGGAGGATTTGAATCATGCAGCCAACCAAACCGAAGTTAACCCAAAGCCTAAAGCCTATGGTCTATGGTCTTCTGGCGGCATTGCTCCCGGCAATGTCCGCCCATGCGGAACTTCATGGATTTGCCGACGCACGCTACGGCATGCGCATGCAGAGCGATCCGAACAAGGGACAGGAAACACTCAACGAGTTGCGGCTGCAGCTGAACAGCGTCTGGTATGAGGACCTGTTCACGGCGACGGTACGCTCCGATTTTCTTTACGACGGAGTCGCGAACAATCATGACCGCGTGGATCTCGAAACCGGCGAAGGGCCGGTCGATCTGCGTGAAGCCAATGTACAGTTCACTCCGGTTGACTGGATGGATGTGAAAGTCGGGCGACAGATTCTGACGTGGGGAACCGGCGACCTGCTGTTTATCAACGATCTGTTTTCCAAGGATTGGAAATCGTTTTTCGCCGGACGCGACGAGGAATATCTCAAAGCGCCGTCCGACGCGCTGTTCATGAGCTTCTTTCCTTCCTTCGCCAGCATCGACGTCGCCTATATGCCGCGCTTCGATGCCGACCGCTTCATTGACGGCGAACGCTTTTCCTACTGGGGCGGAACGGGCTTGACCGGAGCCGATCTGAAAACCGATAAGCCCGACAGCTGGTTCACCGATGATGAAATCGCGATACGCGTTTACCGCAGCTTCCAAGGTGTGGAAGTCGCCGCCTACGGCTACGACGGATTCTGGAAAACGCCGCAGGGGTTTAATCCGCTCAGCGGAAAAAATACCTTCCCGAAACTTTCCGTGTACGGCGCCAGCGCGCGCGGTTCGCTGGCGGGCGGTATCGCCCGGCTCGAAGGCGGTTACTACGATTCACGTAACGACCGTGACGGAACGGATCCGTGGGTGCCGAACAGTCAGGTTCGCGTGCTCGCCGGGTACGAACACGAAATTGCCAAAGACCTGACCGGTTCGGTGCAGTACTACATCGAGCATATGATGAATTATGACGCATATCTGGCATCCGTCATCGGCCCGGCGGCCGACGAAAACCGCCAGGTGCTCACGCTGCGGTTGACGCAAATGCTGATGAATCAGAATCTGATTCTCAGCCTGTTCACCTACTGGTCGCCGACCGATCAGGACGGCTACATCCGCCCGAAAGCTTCAGA
>JAQUXG010000133.1 GCA_028692515.1 Kiritimatiellales bacterium
GCGCCGGTCGGCACGTTGCGCTGTACAAATTTACGTCCCAGCTGTTTTTCGATGAATTTGACCTTGTTATGCTCGCGCATATTGATCAGCGCAATCGACACACCGGTTTTCCCGGCGCGGCCGGTACGGCCGCTGCGGTGGGTGTAGCTTCCGAGATCATCGGGAAGGCTGTAGTTGATGACGTGAGTCAAATCATTCACGTCGAGGCCGCGCGCGGCGACATCGGTGGCAACCAGCATTTGCAGGTCGCGAGCGCGGAAGCGTTTCATCACGCGGTCGCGCTGCTGCTGCGTCAGATCGCCGTGCAGCGATTCCGACTTATAGCCGTCTTTGCCGAGATGGTCGGCAATGTCCTGCGTCTCCTGACGCGTGCGGCAGAAAACAATCCCGTACATATCCGGGTAAAAGTCGGCCAGACGCTTCAGCGCGCGATAACGGTCTTTCGCGTGAACGACCAGATATTCGTGGCTGACGTTTTCGGCACCGGAATTGCGCGTACCAACCGTGATCTCTTCCGGATCCTTCATATATTTCTTGGCGATGGTCGCCACCTGACGCGGCATGGTCGCAGAGAAGAGCAGGGTCTGTGCACCGTCCGGTACTTCAGAAAGAATTGCTTCAAGGTCTTCTTCGAAGCCCATGTTCAGCATTTCGTCGGCTTCGTCGAGCACGACGCGCTTGATCTGCGAGAAGTCGGCGCGCTTGCGGCGCAGCAGGTCGACCATGCGGCCGGGCGTGGCCACGACGATATCAACGCCGCGCACCATCGCTGCCAACTGTGGCTTAATGTCGGCTCCGCCGTAAACGGCCAGCACTCTTACACCGCGCACACAGGCAGCAAAATTTTCAAGATCACGGGCAATCTGCATACAGAGCTCGCGCGTCGGACAGAGAACCAGCGCCTGCGGCGTCTTGATTCCGGTGTCGAGCATCTGGAGCACCGGCAGACCGAACGCGGCGGTTTTTCCGGTTCCGGTCTGAGCCAATGCCACGAGATCGCGGCCGTTGTTGAGGATTGCGGGAATGACGGCGGCCTGGACCGGCGTCGGATTTTCGAACCCGAGACGCGTAATGCCCTCGAGAATTTCGGAGCTAAGCCCCAATTCAGTAAACTTCATAACGATTCCTTGGAATAATGGATTAACAATACATAGATCACTGGGATAACGAACGGCAGAGGGTAGGATTCGTTCGGAGGCAAAACCCATCTGCCCCAATTATCCCGTGCTCCATCAATCCAACATTCCAGCTCCCTTAAATTTAAGGGGAGGCGGAGGATGGACATCGACCACCCGAAGGTCAATATAAATATTCAGATAAAAAGATGTGGAGCGAAAGGGGATCGAACCCTCGACCTCCACGTTGCGAACGTGGCGCTCTACCAATTGAGCTACCGCCCCGAAAAGAAGGTTCGGAATATATCTGTGCCGCCCGCCTGCCGACAAGCGTTTATTCCTTTAAATAGCGTCAGGCCAACGAACGGATCATGATCAGTAGCATCTTGAAGGGAGCATCAGCGGCCTGCACATCGTGAGGGACGTTGGCGGGCATGATGATCAGCTCGCCCGCTTTGACCGTTTGCGGTTTCCCGGCGATAATAAATGTTCCTTCGCCTTCGACCACTTCAACCACTGCGTCAAACGGCGAAGTGTGTTCGCTGAGCCCCTGCCCTTGATCAAAAGAAAAGAGCGTAATATTGCCGGTTTCTTTTTTTAACAGCGTCCGGCTGACCACCGCACCTTCCGAATAGTCGACCAGCGTTTTTAAATTCAGAGGTTTCCCTTTTAGCTCACTCATTTACATCTCCTTCGTTTCCAGAACATCGCCGTTTAGCCCGACTGTCGCCTCTTCGATTACCAAATCTGTGCGGCCGCTCAGCGCCGCCGCTTCGCGGACAATGCGTGTCAGCCCGCCGCAGCAGGGAACCTCCATGCGTACAATGATCACCTTCGGGATACCGTTGGATTTGAGAATACCCGCCAGTTTTTCCACATATCCCTCCGTGCGGTCGAGCTTCGGGCAGGCGATGGCAATCGCACGGCCGCGGATAAAGCGCCAGTTTACATCCGGCGAGGCGGACGGCGAACAGGTGCTGAGCACCACCAGCTCGCGGTTTTTGAAAAACGGCGCTTCGACCGGAACCAGATGCAGTTGCGTCGGCCACTGGTTCAGTTCAGACCGGATCACCTGCCCGCTGACCACGTCCGGTTTCGCTGGCTTGTTCGTCGCCCCCTGTTGTCCAAACCGGATCTGCATTCCGGGACAGCCTCCGGCGGGCGGAGCCTTCGGAATCGGTTTTCCCAGATGTTTTTCGACTGCGCCCTCATCAAATTCCGGCGCATCCCGCTCGATAATCTTCAGCGCGCCCGTCGGGCATTCCCCGATACAGGCGCCGAGGCCATCGCAAAAAACTTCATTCACTAATTTTGCTTTGCCGTTCACGATCTGCAGGGCACCCTCCGCGCAACCGGTCACACAGGCTCCGCATCCGTTGCACTTTTCGTCGTTGATCTCAATAATTTTACGATTCATAGTTTTTTCCCCTGATTGGAATAGACTCTATCACACCCGAAAAGTGCCGCATTGACCCGCGTCAAGTTTTGAAAAATAACCGTATAGCTTGTGGGGGATGCCCCCACATTAAATAGCTTTCGTGAAAATTCCGATCCGGTATTGTTCGGCACCAGAGTTTCGGAGAAAAAAGCACTTAGGGGTTTGTTGCCAATTCTCCGTTTCTTCCAATTAAAAAAGGAAGGCTCCCCCCTCCATCGCCGGATTTCCGGCGGTGGAGGTTTTTTTTCAAACGTTGGAAAATGCCGTGTTCCCAAAAATTTTATAGCGTTCGCGCTCTGAGCATCGCATTATAGCGGGTCGTTTTTTCATGCCCGGGTGGCGAAATCGGTAGACGCAAGGGACTTAAAATCCCTTGATCGAAAGATCGTGCGGGTTCGAGTCCCGCCCCGGGCACCACTCTCAAGGAACCCGAATGGACATCCGTAAACTAACGAAAAACAGCAATGAACAGGTGTTGATCTCCGAATTGCTGGCCAATGGACAGGAACACCTCTTTGCCGAATGGGATGCGCCCGGCGTTAACGACAACGTGAAAGCGGCCTTTCTTCAGAGTATGACCCACATCAACGAATCCTATCCCGGCGGACTGGCTGGCTACATTTCCAATGCACGGAAACTGCTCGCCGAAGCCGCCGCAGAAACCAACCCCTTCGGCGGCTTTATTCCCGAACAGCCGGACACCGTGGATCTGACGCGGTTTAATGCTGAATACGATCACTACGAAGCACTCGGCCAAGCACACTTCAGTAAAACCGCCGTCGTGCTCGTCGCAGGCGGACTCGGAGAGCGCCTCGGCTACTCCGGCATCAAACTCGATATTCCGGTCGAAACAACCCGGAATACCTCCTACCTCGCCCACTACGCCGCCTGCCTGAAGGCAATGGAAGCGCGCATGGAAAATCCGAAGCCGGTGCCGTTCGTCATCATGGTTTCTGAAGACACCAACGCAAAAACCCGCGTCTCACTCGAAACCAACAACTGGTTCGGTCTCAAAAAAGAGCAGGTTCATATTCTCAAACAGGAACTTGTTCCTGCCATCGCCGATAACGACGGACATCTTGCGCTCGAAGAAAAATACAAACTCATCCTCAAGCCGCACGGCCACGGCGACATCCACATGCTGTTCCACACCAGCGGCCTTGCCTCCAAACTGCACGGCCAGGGAATTGAGCACCTCGTCTTCATTCAGGACACCAACGGACAGGTCTTTAACGCCCTGCCCGCCGCCATTGGCGTCTCCGTCGAAAAAGGATTCGACTTCAACTCCATCGCCGTCAACCGCATCCCCGGCGAAGCGTGCGGCGGACTGGCTAAACTGGTCAAGGGCTCGACCGAAATCACGCTCAACGTCGAGTACAACCAGCTCGACCCGCTGTTGCGCGCCACCGTCAGCCCCGAAGGCGATATCCCGAACACACATGGCTTCTCCATGTTCCCGGGCAACATCAACGTACTCGTCATTAAAATGACTTCGTATGTCCGGATTCTCGAACGCACCCGCGGGATCATCGCGGAGTTCGTCAACCCGAAATATGCCGACGCAACCCGCACCGCGTTCAAGAGCCCGACGCGTCTCGAAACCATGATGCAGGATCTGCCGAAACTCTTCGGCCCGGATGAAAAAGCCGGCGTCACCGTCTTCGACCGCCGCTGGTGTTTTTCGGCCAATAAAAACAACATCAAAGATGCGGCCGCCAAACACGCGGCTGGCGGCCCGCCCGAATCCGGCGCCACGGCTGAATCCGACTTCTATCTCGCGGGCCGCATGAAACTCGCCGCAGCCGGAATGGCCGTTGTGCCGGCAAACGAGGAACTCATCTGCGGCATTCCGTTCACGCCCGGCCCGCGCGTCCTGCTGCGCCCGTCGTTCGCCATGACCCTCGCCGAAGTCCGCGAAAAAATCAAAGGCGGAAAAATCTCCGGCGAAGCTACGCTCATCCTCGACGGCAAAGACATCTCGCTCGAAAACGTTGAGATCACAGACGGTTCCGCACTCGTCATCAAAGCGTCCAACGGCGCCAAAGTCACCGCCAGCGGGCTGAAAATTGAAAACGACGGATTCGAAATCGTCCCGCTCACAGAAGCGGAGCGGAACAGCGTCGACACGCCCGAATATCTGCGCATTCGCGGCTACCGCATCGAAAACCGCGCCGCAAAGGTATGTGAGTTCACCCAGCCCGGCACATACACCCTTTAGATCTTCAATCGATCTAATCTAAGCCGATGACGATCGTCGAAAAGGCGATGCGATGTCATCCAGATCGCCGCCAGTGTTCCAAAACCCGTTCCGGCACTGACCATAAACATAATCATGATCTGATACTTCACTGCGTCCGCCGGCAGATTGCCCGCGAGAATCTGTCCGGTCATCATTCCCGGCAGACTCACAATCCCCGCCGCCGCCATCGCGTTGATAATCGGAATCAGACCGGTGCGAATGCTCTCGCGGCGAATATCCGCAATTGCCTCGCTCTTTGTCTGCCCCAGCGCCAGCCGCGTTTCAATCACCGCGCGGTGACTGCGCATATTCTGCGTCAGGTGGTTCACAGAAAGTGAGACCCCGTTCATCGTGTTGCCCAGCAGCATGCCGAGCAGCGGAACCGCATAGCGCGGCGCATACCACGGCGCAGGACTGATAATCACCGTCAGCGCAAAAAACGTCACTGTGAACGCCGAAATAAACATCGCCCCTGTTCCGATGCCGAAGCCCCACGCGCCGCTCAGCTTATGCTTCTGCCGCGATGTCACTTCATAGCCCGCCGCCAGAAGCATCACCACTGCCATCAATGAGATCCAGCCGATGTGCACGTTGGCAAAAAGAACTTTCAACACCAGTCCGATCAGCGTCAGCTGAATCACCGTACGGACAGAAGAAACCAGAATACGCTTCTCCAGACCAAGCTTCAGACGAAAGCTCAGTCCGGCCAGCGC
>JAQUXG010000134.1 GCA_028692515.1 Kiritimatiellales bacterium
GGCCGTCTTATTACTGTTCGCGTTACGGATCAGTTCATTCAGTTTAGCCTGCGCCAATGCCCGGGAACACTCAAACGCGGTGCTTCCGTTTTGACGAATGTCGGCAGGCGGTTTTCCCTGCACCTCAACGTCCAGATTGATGAACCTCCGCTTGCCATTCACGGTATAGCGCCCATACCACCATTTTGAACGAAGGTTGTGATTTTTGTCTCTTCTCAGTTCCAGTCCCATGATTCATCTCCCTGTTAAACGCATTGCGTTGTTTTGTAACAAGGCGGGAAATCAAACGGGGCAAAGCCACACTTTTGCCACACTTCCCGCGAATCAGAGAGAAAACCGAAAAATAAAAAATCTCCAAGGCGTTGAACACCAAGGAGATAAAATGGTCGGGGTGACAGGATTTGAACCTGCGACATCTACACCCCCAGCGTAGCGCTCTACCAGTCTGAGCTACACCCCGACGTCCGTGAAAGCGTGAGAAGCTAGCACGTGATGAAAAGCGGGTCAACGCGGGATTGCTCAAGAATGTTGAAACTTGGAACTTGAATCGAAAACCAATCCCCACTTAACTGCTCGCTTATGCACAAGAAACCGATATCTGTAACAGAAACCGCTAAGGCATTGACGGGTCTTTATTCCACCGGGCATGAGGATCGTCCGGAAAATGTACTGTGGAATTATCCAGCCGCCGACCGCGTGGTCGAAGCGCTTAAGATCCTTATTCATGTGGTATTTCCCGGTATGTATCCTTCCGAGGAAGAGGCGCTTGAATCCTATTTTGAAAAACAGCTCGAAGAAGTTTCCAGTCGGCTTCTGCCCGAACTCGAACGGGCCATTCCTTTTCGCTGGCAGTCAGAATCTGCCCGGCGTGAAAATCTTCCTACGCTGTCCGATGTTCCCGCCGAAGCCCTCCGGATTTTAGACACCTTTCTGGTTCAACTTCCATCGATCCGCGAAATGCTGATCGATGATGTGAAAGCGGCTTATGACGGCGACCCGGCTGCTCTGAGCTATGCTGAAGTGAAGATTGCCTATCCCGGCGTACTGGCGATCGCCTCGCATCGTATGGCGCATGAGCTATACCGGCTCGATGTGCCGATTATTCCGCGCATTATGAACGAATGGACTCACGCCAAGGCCGGAATTGATATTCACCCCGGCGCAACAATCGGCCGCGGGTTTTTTATCGACCACGGAACCGGTGTGGTAATCGGCGAAACAGCCCGGATCGGCACAGGGGTCAAAATTTATCAGGGAGTAACTCTGGGCGCGAAAAGCTTTCCGCTGGACGCAAACGGTAATCCGATTAAACACATCCAGCGCCACCCGACGGTCGAAGATCACGTCATTATTTATGCCAATGCGATCGTTCTGGGCGGTAAAACCGTCATCGGCCACCACTCGGTTGTTGGCGGCAATGTCTTCCTGCTCGACAGCGTTCCGCCGCATAGTTTTGTGACAAAAACGGGCGACGGAGTCAGTGTTCGCACCAAAGATACGGCCGGCCTGCTGGGGGGGCTTGGAATCTAATAAGAAAAAGTGATTAAAAAGCTGGACTCACCCCGACCCCAACCCTATATTTCTGCGCTTTTACGTACCACTTTGAGGAACACACTATGCCGAAACAGAAAACTAAAAAGACCGCAGCCAAACGTTTTAAGAAAACGGGAACCGGTAAGCTGAAATATTCTCACATGGGCGGAAGCCACATTCTGACCGGCAAGAGCCGTAAACACAAACGTCGTCTTGGCGGAACGAATCTCGTTGCAGCCACGGACGAAAAACGCATTTCAAGAACCATCCCCTACGCTTAATTTTTAAGGAGTAAGAACCATGCCCAGAGCCACAAACGCCCCGGCTTCGCGCCGTCGTAGAAAAAGCCGTCTAGACCTCGCTAAAGGTTTCTACGGTAACCGCAGCAAACTTTTTCGTATGGCGACCGAAGCGGTCGACCGTGCACAAGCGATGGCCTTTGTTCATCGCAAACAGAAAAAGCGCAACTTCCGTCGCCTTTGGACCGTGCGTATCAACGCCGCCTGCAAAGCCAACGACATCAGCTACAGCCGCTTCATTGAAGGTCTGATCAAAGCTGAAATCACCCTGAACCGCAAAATGCTTTCCGAAATCGCTATCTACGACGAAGCCGGATTCATCAAGCTCGTTCAGGCTGCTAAAGCCGCTAAAGCTGCTACACTGGCCTAAACAGTTCGTGTTGTTGCAGACAATCCCGACCGCAACCGCGGCCGGGATTTTTTTATTTATGCCAGCGGATTGATTTTCTTGACCCGCCCAAGACTTCCCACTACGTTGACGCCTGATGCAGATTGTGCAGGGAAAGTGCTGTGAGAATCAGCCGCTGTCGCGCAACCGTAAAGCCGGAACACCGCCCTTCTGCCGAATTCAAAACGCCTTCGCGTAAGAGGCAGAAATGGAAAAGATGAAGAAATGGATCCTCGCGGCCCTGTGCGGCTGTCTGTTCACCGGCGTCCGCGCCGAAACCACCAACACCGTTACCAACTCAAGTGCTGACCGCATCGTCGTCACCGCGACACGCAACCCGGCACCGATCCGCTCGGTTGCAAAAAATCCCTCTGTGATTACCGGAGAAGACATTGAGGCGGGTCGCTACAGTTCCGTTCCGGAGGCATTGCAAAAAGGGGCTGGAATCTTTTTTCGTAACATCTCGGACAATCCATCGCAAGCGGCTCCCGACATCCGTGGTTTCGGCGGCGACGCCCCGTTTGGGCGGGTTCTGGTTCTTTTGAACGGCCGTAAGCTTAACCGGCCCGATATGGCCACCATCAACTGGGCGCAAATCCCCATGCAGGCGGTGGAGCGCATTGAAGTGATCCGTGGCCCAAACTCCGTCCTCTACGGTGACCACGCCGTCGGTGGCGTCATCAACATCATCACCAAAGAACCGTCCGAAACGCCTCGCACCACGCTCACCGCCTCCATGGGAAGCTATGAAGCCTATGAGCAGAGCTTCACCACCTCCGGTAAACTCGGCAGTCTGGGTTACGTCGCCACCCTCGGGCACCAGTCCGGCGACGGCTATCGCGACCGTTCAGAATATGATGCTCTCTCCGGAAGCCTGCGCCTGAGCGGAAACATCAACGACCGCGTCAACGCCTATGCTGAAGTCTCGGCTGTCAAAGAGATGCATCAGCTTCCCGGCGCTCTCACGAATCTGGCTGTGCAAAGTCGCCGTCAGGCTCAAAACCTGAACGATGCAGCTCGTGAGGAATATATTCATCTTCAGGCTGGTGTTGAAGCACTCCTGACCGACGAGTTTATTTTCAATCTCGACGGCGGAATTTCCAAAAAGGATCTGGAAGCCGATATGGCCTCTTGGTTCAGCTACTACGATTACAAAATCGATACCTATACCCTTTCCCCGAAACTAACGATCCTCACCCCGGTTCTCGGACTGGAAAATGAACTGGCCCTGGGTGTCGACCTGAGTAAAGAAACGCTGGACACACAGAAGTACTTTGATAATGCCCGTACCATAATGGCCACCGACACTGAGGTTGAGCGAAAAGTAATTGCCGGTTATGTTGCCGATACTCTGCACCTGACCGACAGCCTTTTGCTTAGCGGTGGCATTCGTTTGGAAAAAAACAAACTCGATGTAGATCACACTGGAGCACCCTCCTTTACCCGGAGCACCTCAGCAACCGAAAAGGCATGGCAGGCGGCACTCACGTGGCTCCCAACAGACACTCTCAAGATGTTCACAGGAGTTGCCCAAACCTATCGTTACCCCTTCTTTGATGAGCAGATTTCTTACTCCGGATGGGGAAGCGACAGCTTCAACATCAACCTGCAACCGGAAACCGGCATCAACTACGAAATCGGTATTGAATACATCCCCGTCAGCAACCTCGTCTTGCAGACAACAGTCTTCCGCACCGATATGGAAAATGAAATCGCATGGGACGGGGCAATCACCAACAACGCAAATCTTGATAAAACCACCCATTGCGGTATTGAGTTTTCAGCATCCTACACCCACGAACATTTTGCGCTGGATACAGCCTATACGTGGCTTCAGTCCGAATTCACTTCCGGAGCCAGCAAAGGCAACGAGATTCCGTGGGTTCCGCAGAACAAGCTGGATGTCAATCTGGCTCTGTTCCTGACCGATGCGCTAACGCTCAACACGCACATGAGCTACGTCGGCTCCATGTTCCAGTCCGGCGACAACGCCAACACCGGCGCAAATAAACAATCAGCATACACACTGGTCGACCTGCTCCTGCAATACGACTTGCCGACCGATAGGGTCGAAGCCACGGTCTTTGCAGGCATCGACAACGTCTTCGGAACCGAATACAACTATCTCGTCTCTTGGGGTGGCTTCTACCCTGCACCGGAACGGACGTATAAAGCAGGACTCAGCGTGAAATTCTAATGCTCCGAAAAACCATAGTGCTGCTCGCCGCCGCCCTGCTCCTCGCAGGGTGCGGAGAGCGGACTGTAAAAAAACAGCACACCGGCCTGCGCATTGTTTCCATTGCCCCAAATACCGCCGAAATTCTCTACGCGCTCGGTCTCGGCGATTCAGTTGTCGGCGTCAGCAGCTTCACCTCCTATCCGCCTGAAGCCGCACAAAAACCGTCGGTCGGCGGAACCTATGACCCGAACTTTGAAATGATCGTCGCGCTTCAGCCCGATCTCGTCATCGGATTGGAAACCCAGAAAGATATTGAAGCCCTGCTCAAACAGCTTGGCATCCCGTTCCTTGGTGTTGCGCACGAACATATCAGTGAAATCCTGCAATCGATTCTAACCATCGGCAAAGCCTGCGGCGCGGAGAAAAATGCTGAGGCGTTGTTCCAAACATTGGAAAAACAGATCAAAAAAGTTCCAAACATTGGAAAAACCGAAAAGCCCAGAGTTCTGGTTTGCGTCGGGCACGACGAAAGTTTGAGCCGGATGTATATCGCCGGAAAAGAGACCTTCTATGATGAACTGATCGAATGTGCCGGCGGGATCAACGCTTGCACCGAAACGTTGCAGAAATATCCGGAAATCTCGCCGGAAGGCCTCGCCGTCATGAACCCGGATCTGGTGATCGATATTTTTCCAACCATTGGAAACTTTTCTTCCAAGGATTGGAAAGACTATCGCGCCGTCATCATCACCAACGATTATGCCTCGATTCCCGGGCCGCGTTTTGTTCTCCTGCTTCAGGATTTTGCGAAAGCAATTCATGAATAACGCCATCCAGATTGAAAATCTTGCACTGGAACTGAACGGTACGCCCGTTCTGCGCCGGATTTCGCTCTCCGTCGCACAAGGCGAATATGTTTCCATCATCGGCCCGAACGGCGCAGGAAAAACTACCCTGCTGCGCTGTCTGCTCGGCATGTACCCCTATCTGGGTTCGGCGCGAATTAACGGAATCGAATGCGCGAAAAGCGACAACCGGACGCTTGCGCGCTTGATCAGCTATGTTCCGCAAACACATGATGTTGAATTTCCGCTGAC
>JAQUXG010000135.1 GCA_028692515.1 Kiritimatiellales bacterium
ATGATCAATCATTCCTGCAAGCTGTCGGGCGGTCGGCCTGTTCATGGGATTACTCCACGGTCTGGTGCGTCAGGTCTTTGAAATGTCCATCTTTCAGGAGAGATTCCTGCCATGCGGCGGCCAGGCGCTGAGCGCGCTGGCGGGAAATCCCGGCAACCAGTTCCGCGCGAACCGCCGGAAGTCCTACGTCGGCATCCGTGGATTTGCGTGAGGAGACATAGGCCAGCAAAACGCCTTCCTGAACCGGAGCCGGAGCGCAGAGTTTGCCCTGTTTAACATTCTTGCATTGCTCGACGATCGTTTCCGCGTACTGGCTTGTCGGCTCGGCGGAGAGATCAAATTCGGGGGTCGTCTGTACCTTCAAGCCAAACGGTTTGACCGCCGTTTTAAAGTCCGCCCCGCCCTCTGTCGCCTTGGCGACCGCTTTCTGGACTTCAACAGCACGCGCCGCCAGCGCCTGGGCAACCGCGCGATCACGGGCGGCATCGGTCACTTCTTTTTCAACGACGTCGAACGTTGGAACGAAGGCGGGATAGCGTTTTTCCAGCGACAGGACATAAACCGTGTCTTTGCCGACGACCGCATCGCTGAAGGAGCTGTAGGTATCGTCTTCCAGCGTGAAGGCGGCCTGCCGGAACGGCGCAGAGGCGTCGATGCCCGCGAGTTCGTCTTTCACGCCGAATGCGGGCAGGGTTTTAATTTTCAGTCCGGCGGCGGCGGCGGCTCCGGTGAAGTCGGGCCGGGCACCTTCGGCTTTCGGCGTCACAGCCGCTACAAATTCCGAGGCGGCTCCGGCTGCCAGCTTGATGGCTGCAATTTTTTTGAGTTGCGCGGTGATTTCGCTCTCCACCGACTCGAACGGTTTGTATTCAACCGCCGCGTTAATATTGGTGGTCTCAGCGCGGTAGTTTTCTCTGTTGTTATTATAAATCTGCAGGGCGGCTCCCTCGGGAATCACGGCGTTCGCGACAAATCCGCTGACTGGAAATTCGACGTAAGAAACGCGCACTTTGGCTGGCTGGCGGAAGGCTTCTTTGTTTTCATCAAACAGCGCCTGCGCAACTTCTTTGGAAACGGTGACGGTCTTTTCGATCTGCGCCCGCGGAACGACGGCATAATCGATCACAAAACGGTCGGTATAGAGGTGATAGGCCTTTTTTAATTCATCGGGCGAAATCAGCGCCGCCTGTGTCGGACGGTACATCTGTTTATAAATTGCAATCTGTTCGCGGAAAAGTTCTTCGGCCTGCGGGTCGGTCATTTCGAGCTTTTGCAGAACGGCTTTGTAGATATTGATGTCGAACGCTCCGTTTTCCGCCCGGAAAAGGGGAAGCGACTGCATCTGCTGCACCACTTCCTTATTCGTTACGGGAACACCTTCGGCCTGCGCTTTACGCAGAACCGCCACGCGCCGCCAGGCTTCGGAGCGAAGCGCCGAATTTAACTCGTCGGTCATCGGCACCATTCGGCCGGTGGAAAGAATGTACCAGATATAGGTGTGGTACTTGGCTCGGCTATATTCCTCCTGCGATACCTTTTTGCCGAACAGTTCTCCCGCTGGTTTCGATTTTTGCTGGCGGTTCGCGGCACGCATCGTGGGGGTAAAGAACCCGACGAAAGAAACCACGATGACCCCGAGAATGATATACCAGACCACTTTGGACTGAATCAGTTTGTGAAAGCGCGTAATCATCATAGCCATAGCAGGACCCCATTGGTTTTACACTAAAAACAGAGGCACAGCATAGCCGCGCCCCTCGGGATGGTCAACGGGAAAGCCGAGAACTCAGGCTTTCCGCAGGCGGGCGGTGAACATTCCGTCGCCGGGCCCTTCCCACGGCCAGATTTGCAGCGTCCCGTTCGTCTGCTCGCCGGTCAGCGGATGGATAAACGGCTCCGGTGAAAATTCCGGATGTGCGGAAAGAAAACGCGCCAGAACTTCCGTTGTTTCTTCACGGGTAAACGTGCAGACCGCATAAATCAGCACCCCGCCGGACTTCACGCAGTGCGCGGCGTTATTGAGCATCTTAACTTGCAGGTTGCGTTTTTGCGCCGGATCACCGGCCTCTGCGCGCCAGCGGGCATCGGGGTTGCGGCTCCAGGTTCCCCATCCGGAACAGGGCGCATCGACCAGCACGCCGTCCCACTCTTTTGTGAACGGCTTCTCTTTGGCCAAATCGTGAAGTTGCAACCGAACATTAGGAATTCCTCCGGCATGGGCGCGTTTCTTACACTCGTGCAACGCCTCGGGCCGGATGTCGGTCGCAAAAATCTTTCCTTCCGGCCCGATCAGGTCGGCCATCTGCACGGTTTTACCGCCCGCGCCGGCGCAGGCATCCCACCAGTCGGAGCCGGGTTCCGGCGCAGCAATCATCGCGACGGCCTGCGAAGCGACATCCTGAACCTCGAACTGCCCGCCGTGACCCAGCTTCTGGAGCGACGTTCCGCCTTCGATGGAAACGATGCTCGAAACGCGGGCGTGCTCATTAAAAGGTATATTGGCTTCCGTCAGCGTCTGTTTAAAGGCCTCGTCGCGCAGACGCAGCCAGGTCGGCGGACGCATTTGAAGTGTTTCGTAAAAAAGATCCTCGCCGCCCGCCGGGAAATCGACCGCGTTTCCAAACATTGGAAAAACGAGGTTGGATTTTTCCAAACCTTGGAAATCGGGGAACCATCCGGCTAGAGCGGCGCGTTTTTCGTCGAGGGTTTTTCCGCCGAGCGGCGTCCAGTCCGGCTTCGCGGCGGCCTGCAGGGCGACGTGCAGATCTTCCCGGTCGAGCAGCCAGCTCAGCGCGGCGGCTTCGACCGGCTTCAGGTTGAGCGGACGGGTCCAGCCGAGCCAGCGAAAAGTCGAAAAGAAACATTCGGAGAGAAAGCGGCGGTCGCGCGAGCCGAGTTCGCGGCGGTTTTTGAAGAAGCGCAGCAGGACGCGGTCGGCCGGATGGCGATGCTCCAGCACGTGCGGCGTCATCGTTTCAAGGACTTCGACCGCCAGACGGGTTTGCTGGTTAATGATTTTTTCGTTTAGCGTTTTCATGGAATTCCTCAAAGATTTTTGTTTTTTTGTTCTGAAAGTTGGACATAATCCCGCCCCAACCCGTGCGGACTTACTAGAGTGCAGGTAAAGGCAGACGAAAGGCAACTGTTATGGCAAAAGAACTCGGATTCGTAATGATCACCCCCTATTCGCTGCGCAAGTCGCGCACCGGCGGGATTATCGGCCGGTTCAGCCGTATCGAAGGGCTTGAGTTTGTTGCCTCGCGCATGTTTGGTCCGAGTCAGGAGCTGGTTAATCGCTTTGCCGATCAGTTGCGCACCATGCCGGATATTGCGCCGGAACGTCGCGATTTGCTCGCCGATTACGTGCTGCGTGCTTTCGGGCCGGAAACCGACACCGGCCGCCCGCACCGCGTAATGATGCTGTTCTTCGAGGGTGAAAATGCCATTAAAAAAATCTACGATGCCGCCGGCGAATTGAATGATGCACAGGAATCGGCTGATACCGTACGCGGAACCTACGGCGACTGCGTCCGGGATCTCTCCGGAAATATCATCTATTTTGAACCGGCCGTTTTGATTGCACCGACCGCTTCCGCCGCCAAACAGATTCTCTCGCTCTGGATGGAATATGCCGAAACCAACGGCGGGCTCATTAAGAATGCCCTCAGCCTGCCGGATGCCGATGTACAGCGCACGCTCGTGATCATCAAGCCGGACAACTTCCGCTTTCCCAGCTCGCGCCCGGGCAACATCATCGACATCTTTGCCCGTTCCGGCCTGCGGATCATCGGCGCACAGGTTCATCGCATAAGCATGGCCGAAGCCAAAGAATTCTACGGCCCGGTTCGGGCCGTCCTGCGCGAAAAACTGGCAGGCCGCACCACCGAAAAGGCCTGCGCCGCACTCGAAAAAGAATTCGGCTTCCCGATGCCCGCCGATGTGAAAGAAGCCGTTCATTCAACCCTCGGCCCGTATTATGGCGACCACCAGTTTTTCGAAATCATGCAGTTCATGACCGGACTCTGGATGCCGGATGTGCCGGAATCCGAACTGGATGCCGCCGGCAAAGTCCGCTGCCTTGTTCTCATCTATGCAGGAACGGATGCGGTGAATAAAATCCGCACCATTCTCGGCCCGACCGACCCGAGCAAGGCGCAGCCCGGGTCTGTGCGCAAAGAATACGGCAGCGACATTATGGTCAACGCCGCGCACGCCTCCGACTCGCCGGAAAGCTGCAAACGCGAAATGGGTATCATCAAACCCGAACGCAACCTTTTGAAACAGTGGTTCGACCAATATTACGCCTGATTTAATGGAGACTCATTATGTGGAATGGAATTCAAGCTGCACCGGAAGACGCCATCCTCGGACTGACCGAGGCATTCAAAAAAGACACCCGCTTCGCCAAAGTGAACCTCGGCGTCGGCGTGTACAAAGATGACGATGGCCACACGCCGATTCTCGACTCCGTGAAAGCGGCCGAGAAAAAGATTTTTGAAACGCAGAACACCAAGTCGTACATGCCGATCGCCGGCGAAGCGGCCTATGGTGAAGAAGTTCAGAAAATGATCTTCGGCTCGCTCTGTGATCGCGCACAGACGGTGCATACGCCCGGCGGAACCGGCGCCCTGCGCGTCGCCGCCGAACTGCTCCGCCAGTTCAGCAGCAAAACCATCTGGGTCAGCAATCCAACCTGGGCGAACCACAACAACATTTTTGAAGCGGCCGGACTGACCGTGAAAAGCTACCCCTACTACGACGCAAAAACCAAAGACCTCGACAGCTCCGGCTTCTTCGCCGCGCTCGAAAAAATTCCGGCCGGCGACTGCGTTCTGTTGCACGCCTGCTGCCATAACCCGAGCGGTGTCGATATTTCCGCTGAACAGTGGAAACAGGTGGCCGCCATCGCGCAGAAAAACGGATGGTCCGCACTCGTCGACTTTGCCTATCAGGGTTTCGGCATCGGCCTTGAAGCCGACCGTATCGGCGTTGAAGAAATGCTGAAATCCGGTATCGACTTTTTCGTCGCCAGCTCCTTCTCCAAAAACTTCGGCCTCTACCGCGAACGCACCGGCGCGCTGACCGCCATCGCCGCGACACCGGCCGATGCCGAAACCGCCATGAGCCACATGAAGGCCACGGCGCGCGTGCTCTATTCCAACCCGCCCGCGCACGGCGGCATGATCGTCACCACGATCCTGAAAGACGCCGAACTTTCCAAACTTTGGAAAAGTGAACTCGACGGCATGCGCGAACACATTGCGCAGGCCCGCGCCGCGCTCGCCGAAGGGCTCACCGCCCGCGGGGTGCCGATGGACTGCTCGTTCATGACCAGGCAGAAAGGAATGTTCTCCTTCAGCGGCCTCACCAAAGATCAGGTTGAGTTCCTGAAGAAAGAAAAAGCCATCTACATCGTCGGCTCCGGCCGCATCAACGTTGCCGGCCTCACGCACGGCAATCTCGGCTTCGTCTGCGACGCCGTCGCCGAAGC
>JAQUXG010000136.1 GCA_028692515.1 Kiritimatiellales bacterium
TGACGACGATTGAAACGGACGAAGGCCCCATCTGTATTATTTCGCTGGTTGGCCGTGTTTTTCTGAATCCTGTCGATTGCCCGTTCCGCGCCGCCGACCGCTTAATCGGTATGGCACAGGCCAAAACCATTTTGGTCGATTTCCACGCCGAAGCGACCTCGGAGAAGATCGCGCTGGGCCGCTACCTCGACGGACGCGTCACAGCGGTGCTCGGGACACACACGCACGTTCAGACCTCGGACGAAACCCTCCTGCCGAACGGCACGGCCTACATCACCGACCTCGGTATGACCGGGCCGAAAGATTCGGTGATCGGTCGCGAAGTGGAACCGGTTATTCAGCGTTTTATCACCGGCATGCCACAGAAGTTTGATACATCAAATAAAGATCCGGCGCTCGAAGGGGTCATTCTGGATATCGACATCAAAACCGGCAAAGCCCGCTCGATTGAACGAATCCGCGAAAGAAGCTGATGGACGAAAAGCGTAAAATCTACAGCGTGGCCGAGCTTAACCGCACGGCGCGTTTTACGCTGGAAAACGGCATCGGCGAAGTCTGGGTTGAAGGCGAAATCTCGCGCATGACGCGTCAGGCGAGCGGTCACTGGTACTTCACGCTGAAAGACGAAGCGGCGGCGGTTTCGTGCGCGATGTTTAAACAAAACAATGCGGCGGTGATCTTCGCGCCGAAAGACGGCATGAAGGTGCGCGTTCTTGGACAGGCCAGTCTGTATGAACCGCGCGGAAACTATCAGCTGATCGTCCGAAGCATGGAAGAGGCCGGAAAGGGTTCGCTTCAGGAGCAGTTTGAAAAACTGAAAGCTAAACTGGCCGCCGAAGGCCTCTTCGACGCTTCGCGCAAAAAACCGTTACCGATGCTGCCGCGTAAAATCGGCGTGGTGACCTCCCCGACCGGCGCGGCGGTGCGCGACATCATCAACGTACTGACGCGCCGTTTTCCAAACATTGGAATTCTGCTCGCGCCCGTCACGGTACAGGGCGACGGCGCGGCCAAAAGCGTTGCGGCGGCAATCGAATATTTTAATACGCGCGACGACATCGACCTGATGATCGTCGGACGCGGCGGCGGGAGCATCGAAGACCTTTGGGCGTTCAACGAGGAAGTCGTCGCCCGTGCCATCGCCGCTTCGGAGATTCCGATTATCTCGGCGGTCGGACACGAAATTGATTTTACGATCAGTGATTTTGTTGCCGATGTTCGCGCCCCCACCCCGTCGGCCGCCGCCGAGCTGGCCGTGCCGGTGAAGGCCGAACTTGAAAATCAAGTTGCGCGATTGTCCGCGCGGTTCGGCGTATCGCTGCAGAACCGGGCGCTGGTTTTGCGCGAGCAGATTCCCGGCTTCCGTCAGGCCATGGTTCATGCTCTGAAAAACGAACTTCGTCAGCGGCAGCAGCAGATCGATGAAAACAGCCGGATGCTGGCGGAAACGCTACGCAATGCCGTCGCTGTTCAAAAACAACGATTGCCTGGTTTTCAGCAGACGATGACGCACCGGCTGGAGAGCGCGGTGACGGGACGGAAACAGAACGTGCGGCGGCTCGAAGTGCAGCTGCGCGCACTGAGTCCGCTGGCGGTGCTCGACCGCGGCTACAGTCTGACGCAGACGGCGGACGGCGTGGTGGTGCGCGATGCCGCTACTGTTAAAACAGGTGATCTGCTCAAAACCCGTTTTGCAAAAGGAACTGTTCGATCAGAAGTCAAAAAGAAGGAGGCATGATTATGGCCGAAAAAACTGTCGATTTTGAAAAATCACTTGAACGACTCGAAGCAATTGTCGAGGAGATGGAAAGCGGCGATCTTTCGCTCGAACAGATGATTAAGCATTTCGAGGAAGGCTCGAAGCTGGTGGCGCTCTGCTCCGGCAAACTGAATGAGGTGGAGCAGAAGATTGAGAAGCTGGTGAAAAAAGGCGGCGCGCTGACGGAAGAGCCGTTTGAAGCAAAAGAATAGCCGCTCCGGAAAACCGGAGCGGCTGATTTTTTCCAAACCTTGGAAAAACAGTTACATGCCGGGGCCGGAGATGTAGCTTTCCAGATTTTTGATGAGAAAATCTTTTTCGTTGACCATGTACTTAACGATGTCACCGATCGAGACAATCCCGACAACCTGATCGCCGTCCAGAACCGGCAGGTGGCGAATGTGCTTATCCGTCATCAGGTTCATACAGCTCTCAAGCGTTGTGTCCGCTTTCACGGTTGTGAGATCAGAGGACATGATTTCACTGACCTTGACTCCTTTTCCGCATTTGTCCTGCAGGTAGATTTTACGGATAAAATCGCGTTCAGAGAAAATTCCGACCAGCTGGTTGCCATCCATTACCAATGCGGTTCCGGCAGACTTTTCAGCCATTTTAGCGATGGCATCACGAACTCCGGTGTCAGGAGATACAGAAATGAGTTCTTTACCTTTTTTCTCAAGCAGTTTACCGACGTTGGCCATGGATTGTCCTTTCTGTTAAATAAATCGCGGTTTACGCAGGTGACTATAGCCAGATCGTTTCCCGTCAGCAAGCCTTCGAGAAAGCTTAGACTGAGTTTATTTAAAGCAAGTCAACCGCCACCATCGCCTTGCGCAGAGCAGTGCTGTCGGCGGCACTCAGCTCGCAGAGCGGCAGTCGGTAGACCTCTTCAATCTTACCCAGCATCGCCAGCGCGGCCTTGACCGGGATCGGATTGGTGTCGATAAACATGGCACTGAACAGGCCGACGTATTTGTCGTGCAAATACTGCGCACCGTCCCACTGCCCTTCGAGTGCGGTATGGATCAACGATGCCACCACATCCGGCACCACGTTGGATGCCACGCTGATCACACCGATCGCGCCGTCACGCATCATTGGCAGTGCCAGTGCGTCGTCGCCGGAAAGGATTTCCAAATCGCAAACATCCAGCATCTGTTTTACGCGTTCGACTTTGCCTCCGGCTTCTTTGACAGCAATAATGTTCGGGTGAGTTGCCAGCCGCGCGACGGTTTCGATCGCAATTTCGCGGGCGCTACGTCCCGGTACGTTATAAAGAACCACCGGCAGGCCGATGTCTGCAACCATGGAAAAGTGGCGGTAGAGTCCTTCCTGATTGGGCTTGTTGTAATACGGTGTCACCTGCAGCGTGGCGTCCACACCCAGCTCCTTTGCCCGGCGGGTCAACTCGACGGCCTCAGAGGTGGAGTTGGCGCCCGTTCCGGCCGTCACCAGCGCACGGCCATGAACGGCGCGGACGGTTTCCTCAATCACCTTCATGTGCTCGTCGTTATTAAGCGTGGGCGATTCGCCGGTGGTGCCGACCGGCACGATGCCGTCGATCCCGTTTTCGATCTGAAAATCGATCAGCTCGCGATAGCGGATATAGTCCACCGATCCGTCTTTGTTGAACGGGGTGACAATTGCGGTATGGGCTCCCTGTAACATGGTGTTCTCCTTAAAGGCCGGAATTATGCCTTATACTTTAAAATTATTCAAACCTGCAAAATTGAGCGTGGCAAAATAGTCTTCAACGGTTTCAGCGCGGCGGATCTGGACGACCTCGCCGTTTTCACGCAGAAGCAACTCGGATGAGCGCAGCTTCCCGTTGTAGTTGAATCCCATCGCATGACCGTGCGCGCCGGCATCGTGAATGACGACCAGATCGCCGATATCCACCGGCGGCAGCGCGCGGTTGATGGCAAATTTGTCGTTGTTCTCGCAGAGCGATCCGGTTACGTCGCAGACAAAATCATGCGGCAGGTTTTCTTTACCGGGCACGGTAACGTGATGATAGGCGCCGTACATACCGGGCCGCATCAGATTGGTCATGCAGGAATCAAGGCCGACATACTGCTTATAGGTGTTCTTTTTGTGCAGAACACGGCTGACCAGCCAGCCGAACGGGCCGGTGACCATGCGCCCGCACTCCATGCGCACATCCAGCGAGGTGAATCCGGCCTTCTCGTACAAGGCGCGAATGCCGTCGCCGACCGTCTGCAGGTCAACCGGCTCCTGTTCCGGTTTGTAGGGGATACCGATGCCACCGCCGATGTTGATAAACTCAAACGTGATTCCCAGCTCAGCAGAAAGCTCTTTGATGAGATCAAACAGCAGGTGTGCGGTCTCGATAAAATATTTTGCATCGAGTTCGTTCGACGCAACCATGGTGTGCAGACCGAAACGCTTCACACCTTTGTCGCGCAGCATGCGGTAGCCCTCAAAAAGCTGCGGGCGGGTAAAGCCGTACTTGGCCTCTTCCGGATGACCGATGATGGCGTTTCCACCCTTCAGCGGGCCGGGATTGTAGCGACAGCAGACCAATTCCGGCAAACCGATCTGTTCTTCCAGATAGTCGATATGCGTAATGTCGTCGAGATTGATGATTGCGCCGAGATCCACGGCCTTCTGATATTCAAACGCCGGCGTGTCGTTGGAGGTGAAAATGATTTCTTCACCGGAAAGGCCGACGGATTCCGACAGAAGCAGTTCAGGAACCGACGAACAGTCTGCACCAAAGCCCTCGGATCTCAGAATTTTCATCAAGTACGGATTGGGAGCCGCCTTGACGGCAAAATATTCTTTGAAGCCGGGGTTCCAGGCAAAGGCGGCTTTCAGGGCGCGGGCGTTGGCTCGAATAGCGGCTTCGTCGTAGAGGTGGAACGGCGTCGGAAATTGTTTCGTCAGCTCTTCGAGCTGTTCACGGTTTAACGGGCATTTTTTCTGGGACATTATTTTCTCCGGTTTTCCAAGGTTTGGAAATGTAACGGACACCTTTTTCCAAACCTTGGAAAAAATGAAGCAAAAACTTCCAAACATTGGAAAAAGGCCTATTTCCGCGGATCGTCAACACGGTTGATAATTGAGCGAATGATGGTCAGGTAGAGCTCATCCTTGAGGACAATATCCTCAACGCCGGCGTCGATGCTGGGGTTGTCGTTGACTTCGATGACGACAATTTTTCCGTTTATTTCTTTCAGATCAACTCCATAGAGCCCGTCGCCGATCAGGTTGGCCGCCTTGAGAGCGGTCTGCACCACGGCGGGCGGAGCATCCTCGACCCGCATGGTTTCGGCTTTTCCGTACCGATCATTGGTTCCGCCGTTCCAGTTGCAAATCTGCCAGTGGCCGCGGGCCATGTAGTATTTGCAGACGAAGAGCGGTTTGTGGTCGAGAATGCCGACGCGCCAGTCGAAGTCGGACTGCATAAACTCCTGCGCAATGATCAGGTCGGATTTTTCAAACAGCATGTCCAGTTTTTCGCGAAACTCCGCTTCGTTCTCCGCTTTGACTACACCTTTCGAAAAGGCGCTGTCCGGCTGTTTGAGCACACAGGGAAAGGTGATGCCCAGACTCTGCGGAGTGCTTTTCAGGCATTCTTTCTGAAGAATAATGGTGCGCGGGGCGGGAACTTTGGCCTGAGCCAGTCGCTCGGCGAGGTAAACCTTATTGGCGCAGCGCAGAATGGAGAACG
>JAQUXG010000137.1 GCA_028692515.1 Kiritimatiellales bacterium
ACCGTCAATGGCCTTCACGGACTCTGGCCATCAGCCCCGTCTGGTGTTCTGTCGATCTGCGCGACGGCAATCAGGCGCTGCCCAATCCCATGGATCCCGATCAGAAGCTGGAATATTTCCAGATGCTGTGCCGCATCGGCTTCAAAGAAATCGAAGCGGGCTTTCCGTCCGCCAGTCAGGACGACTTTGACTTCTTCCGTTGCCTGATTGAAGAAAACCACATTCCCGATGATGTTTTCATCATGGGGCTGACTCAGTGCCGTCCGCATCTGATCGACCGCACCTTTGAAGCGTTCAAGGGGGTTAAAAAGGGAATTGTGCATGCCTACATCGCAACCTCCGAACTGCACATGACGAAGGTGTTCGGAACCGACCAAAAAGGCACTCTGAAGTCGGCGGTTGAGGCCACGCGGCGTATTCGCGAGCTGGCCGACACCATGCCGGAGAGCGATATCCGCTATGAATTCTCACCCGAAGAATTCACCGACACCGATCTGCCGTTTTGTCTGGAAATGTGCAAAGCCGTCTATGACGCGTGGGGCAAAGCCACACCCGAAAAACCGATGATTTTGAATCTGCCCGCTACGGTAGAACGTCGTCCTCCCAATCACTATGCCGATATGATCGAATGGTTCATTGCCAACTTTCCGCATCGCGACAGCGTTAAAATTTCGCTGCATGCCCATAATGATCAGGGAATGGCTGTCGCTGCGACTGAACTGGCTCTGCTGGCCGGCGGTGACCGTGTAGAAGGTACACTGTTCGGACATGGTGAACGTACCGGTAACGTTGATTTGGTCACCGTCGCCAACAATCTGTTCTCACGCGGCATTGATACCGGACTGGATTTCTCCCGTCTGGGCGAAATTGCGGTCACCGTTGAGCGCCTGACCGGCATGCCGGTGTACTACCGCCAGCCCTACGCCGGCGAATACGCCTTCACCGCATTTTCCGGCTCGCATCAGGATGCCATCAACAAAGGCATGCACCGTCTGGAAGAGGCGGCCAAAGCGTTCGGTATGAGATGGAAAGTTCCGTATCTGCACGTTGATCCGGCCGATCTGGGACGTAACTTCGAGAAGCTGATCCGCATCAATTCGCAGTCCGGCAAAGGCGGTATTGCCTGGGTTCTGGAGCAGGATTACGGAATCCAGATTCCAAAAGCCATGCAGCCCGAACTGCGCGAAGAGGTGCAGGTTTATAGCGAAACCGTTGGCCGCGAAATCTCATCGGAAGAGGTTCACACCATCTTCCGCGAAAAATTTGTCAGTCCCGCCGGTCCGTACGAACTGGTCGGCTACTGGCCGCGTCCCGACGACAAAGACCCCGCCTTCATCCATGGTGAAGTTCGCGTCCGCGTCAACGGCTCCGAAAAAACCGCTGTCGCCGATGGCAACGGCCCGATCTCCGCTTTTGTCCACGCCGTCAGCGGCATTGTTGGCATTGACTTCAGCGTTGACGACTACCACGAACAGGCAGTCGGCAAAGGTGCCGATGCGCAGGCCATGGCCTACGTTCCGCTGAAGCTCGAAGGCAACGGCATCGTCTTTGGTGTCGGCTCCGACTCCAACATCGATCAGGCCGCCGTCCGCGCCATCATCGCCGGGCTCAACCGTATTGCAGGAAAGAAATAATGAAAAAGCTGGCAGTCCTTGGACATCCTATCGGACATACGCTTTCGCCCGTCATGCACAACGCTTCCATCAAGGCGCTTGGGTTGGCTGGCGAATATGAATACGACAAACTCGACGTCGCGCCGGATCAGCTGATGGCTCGTCTTGCGCAGCTCCCTGCCGAAGGCTACGCCGGAGTCAATCTGACGATTCCTTTAAAGGAGGTCGCTTTCCAGGGGTTGGAAAAATTAGACACAAGTGCGCAAACACTTGGCGCGGTCAACACTGTCGAGTTCACCGCAGAAGGAATGATCGGCCATAACACCGACGGCTACGGCTTTCTCAAAGCGCTCGAAGAGGCTTTCGGCAAAGCTACCAAAGACGACAACGTCTTCGTCCTTGGCTGCGGCGGAGCCGGCCGCGCCACCGCGCTAATGGCCGCGCTCAATGGCGCGCAGTCCATCACACTGGCGGACGTCGACGCCGCGCGCGTTCAAAACCTATCCGCTGAAATCGGGAGGGTCGCTCCGGATGTCGCGATTTTCCAATGTTTGGAAAAACCTGCACAAATCAAACTTTGCCGAGAGGCCGATCTCGTCATTCAAGCCTCGCCGGTCGGTATGAAAAAAGAAGACCCGTCGCTTCTGCTGTCGGAAGCTTTTCGCGCCGGGCAGCGGGCCTTTGATCTGATTTATATGTATCCCGAAACCGCCTTCCTCAGTACGGCCAAAGCCGCCGGTGCACAAGTTGCGAACGGCCTCGGCATGCTGTTGCATCAGGGAGCAAAGGCGTTTAACATCTGGACTCAAATCGAACCGGATATTTCAGCAATGCGGTTGGCGTTAGAAAAGGCGGTGTACTCATGACAGAATTCTGGGCGATCTATTGGCTGGTTGTCGTTTTTATCCTCGGCCTCTGTATTGGCAGTTTTCTCAATGTCTGCATCTGCCGGATTCCGCACGGGAAATCGGTCTCGTGGCCGCCCTCGTCCTGTCCGAACTGCAACAACCGTATCAAGTGGTATGACAACATTCCCGTCCTCAGCTGGTTTGTGCTCGGCGCAAAATGCCGTAATTGCAAACTGCCGATTTCCGTTGTCTATCCCGTCATCGAACTGCTGACCGCCTTCTTCTTCCTGACGCTTTGGCTGATTTACGGAATCAGCTGGTTCATGCCCATTTACGCACTGGCCGTCTTCGGTCTGTTGCTCGCTACCTTCATTGATCTGGCGCATATGATCCTGCCCGACCGCGTCACCATCGGCGGGATGATCATCTTCCCCGTCATTAGCATGCTGTTCCCGGAACTGCACGGAGTTTCCGGATGGCTCGCCGGACTCAGGGCCTCGCTGATCGGGCTGGCCGCCGGGTTCGGACTTTTCTGGATTATTCGCGAGGCGGGAACCGCCGCGCTGAAAAAAGAGGCCATGGGCTTCGGCGATGTCAAACTCATGGGAATGCTGGGCGCACTGCTCGGCTGGCAGGCCATCATCTACATCACCTTTTTCTCTGCACTGGTCGGCTCGATAGCCGGTGTTTCGTTGATCGCCCTGCACCGCAAAGGGATTCAGAGCGAAATTCCTTACGGCCCCTACATCGCACTGGCCGCTTTTTCGTGGATCCTCGGCGGCTACCGCCTGTGGGATGCCTACCTCGCTCTCATGCACTTCTAGTTTTCCAATGTTTGGAAAACTAATGATGCAAAGCGGCGCGGACATGCTTCCACGCCGCTTTTTTCTTTGCGATGGAAACCGATGCATTCGCCGGACTCGTTGAAGGCAGGGTGATCAAGTTCAGTTTGTGTTGCAGATCGGGCAGAACCAGTTTCCGGAACAGCGCGGCGGTCTTCTGTCCGTTAAAAAACACTGTATGAATTTGTGACGCTTCGGCGAATAACGCTTCGAAATCATTGGCAACAACATCCGTCATGTTCGAGTCGAGGCTTCCCTTGCGGCGGCAGGTGTGTGCCACATCCCAGAGAGCCACGCCGTTCTTGCGCAAAACGTCCAGCCGCTTCTCATAGGGCAGCTCGCGCCTCGCTTCGAAAAGGCCTCCCATGAAATCCCAGAACAGATTGCGCGGATGAGCGTAATACTGATTCTGCTTCAGCGACTCCTCTCCAGGCATCGATCCGAGAATCAAAACCCGCGAGTATTTGTCGGCCGAAAATGGAAAGCTCTGGATTTTTCCAGTCATACTGAGGCAGTAACAATTTTGAGAAGTACGCGTCCCAGCGGATTTCCCGGCGTGGTACGCTGATAGAAACCGCTTTTGTACTTCACGAATCCGCGAGCTTCCAATTTTTCCAGATGGCGCGACAGCGCGGATGCCGACATTCCGGTCGTCTCGGCCAGTTCATGGAATGCAAGAGCTTTGCCGGTCAGTGCCCGGATAAGTTCAATGCGCCGTTCATGGGTAAACGCTGTTGTCTGACGGATAATTGTTTGGAACGAAACGCCTTGTTCGTAACAGACTCTCAATGTATCCAGCAGAACAGGGGCAGTATCCACGGCGTTATTTGCTTCCGCCCGGTAGAGCACCATCATATTTTTGCGGCGGGGCGAGATCAGACCTCGGGCGCTCAATGCCCGCAACTGAGTACTCGCATTTGGCACTGACATTCCCGTTCGCTCCGCAATTTGCTGAACATACAGCTCCTGCTCTTCAAAAATCAGCCAGAGTAGCTGGAGCCGCGTTTCACTTGCCAGAATACGGCATGTCCGCCAAAGCGTAGGGTGCAATTTCATAAGCATTTTATATCCCATACTTTTAGAAGTATGGGATATATCATTAAAAATTATTTATAATCAATTCAACCATATTATCTTATAAATATTATTACCCCATACTTTTAAAAGTATGGGGATGCCGATCAGTGCAGGGAGGAAGTGATATTTATAAAAACTGTCCGTTTCTTTGCCCGGTCAGCATTCCGTTTTCAATGGTCAGCGTTCCATTCACGACCAGCGATGTAACACCTTCGGAGAGCCGGTGAGGGTCTTTATAACTGGTGTTTTCTTTAACCTTCGCCGGATCGAAAACAACCACATCGGCAAAGTTTTCTTTTTTCAAAATGCCGCGGTCTTTCAACCGAAACTGCTCCGCCGCCAGGGAGGTCATTTTGCGAATCATTTCCGGAAGTGGGACGGTTTGTCCGTCGAGCGAGGCCCGTAGCAGTTTGGTGAAACTTCCGTAGGCTCGCGGATGCGGATGATCCTGACTCAGGATTCCGTCCGGCGCGCGCAGCGACGCATCGCAGCCGATCATCACCCACGGCTGCGCCAGGATCTTCCACATATTCTCTTCGCACATGCCGAAGAAAATCCCGCCCGTGCGCAGTTCGTCTTTTTCAATGATGTACAACAGTGCATCAATCGGCTCCATGCCGAGTTGTTTTGCAAAGTCATCCACTTTCATACCTCTAGAGGTGTGGAAGTCCGGATTTTCAACCGAGCCGATCATCACCGTGCTGAAGCCGAACTCGCCGCGTCCTTCGAGCACTTCGTTGCGAATACGTTTTCTCGTTTCCGGATTGCGCAAACGGGAGAGCACCGCCTCTTTACCGTCATAAAGCGCCCAGTCGGGCAGAATAATGTCGAGGTCGGTTTGTGCGGCAGTGTACGGATAACGGTCGGCCGCCACCTCGAGACCTTCGGCAATCGCCGCCTCGATCTTTTCCAGCGCGGCATCAATCTTATGCCAGTTCGCCTGTCCGGAGGTTTTCAGATGTGAAATCTGCACTCGCGCGCCGGAGCGGCGGCCGATATCTAACGCCTCGTCGATGGCTTCCAATAGCTGTTTGCCTTCGC
>JAQUXG010000138.1:0-1959 GCA_028692515.1 Kiritimatiellales bacterium
TACTCTTCCAGTTTTCCGTCCTTCAAAATCAACTCGCGCTGACAGCGGCGCGCCACCTCATCATTATGCGTCACAATGATTAATGTGCGGTTGGCAGATTGCGCTAAATCAAAGAGGTTGTTCAATATATTTTCGCCGGTATGCGAATCCAGATTGCCGGTCGGCTCGTCAGCCAGAATCAGATCCGGGTCATTCATCAGTGCCCGCGCAATCGCTACGCGCTGCTGCTCGCCGCCGGACAGTTCCATCGGACGGTGATCCATTCGTCCCGTCAGCCCAACCTTTTCCAGAAGCTCTTCGGCTCGCGCTTTGACATTGCGCCCGCCGCCCACCGCCATGGACGGCAAAATCACGTTCTGGCGCACATCCAGCTCCGGCAGCAGGTGATAGCTTTGGAAAATAAAGCCGCAGCGCTTTGCACGGAAGGCCGTCCGCCGGGCTGGGCTCATCGTCACCAGACTGGTGTCCTCAAAAAACACTTCGCCTGCATCCGGACGGTCGAGTCCACCGAGGATATGCATCAGCGTACTCTTCCCCGCACCGCTCGCGCCCATAATTGAAACGGTTTCGCCACGGTTAATTGTCAGCGATACGCCGTGCAGCACCTCCACCGACCGCTTGCCGATGTGATAGGTCTTATGAATCGCTTCCGCTCTCAAAATGATTTCACTCATTGCGTAATGCCTCCACAGGTTCCAGACGGGCGGCGCGCCAGGCGGGAACAAGGCCGGCGAGCGTGCAGAAGATCAAAACGATCGAGCAGACGGTGACAACGTCACTGGTTGTGGTGTGCGCTGGAATCTGGCTGAGCTGATAAAGCTCTTTGGGAAGCAGATCGACGCGGAACTGTGCGGAGATAAAGTTGAGCAGTTCGTTGCGGTATTTCAACACCCACAGTCCCAGCCCCAGCCCGCAGGCCGTACCGATCACACCCTGCACCGCGCCGATCCAGAGGAAAACCCCCATGATCCGGCGGCTGGAAAATCCGAGCGCCTTCAGCAGGCCGATTTCCTGTGTTTTCTGAACCACCAGCGTGATCAGCGTGATGGCAATACAGAACGCGGCCACGATGGTGATAAAGATGAGCAGGAAGAACATCATGTTTTTTTCGGTCTGGAGCGCGGTAAACAGCTGGCTGTTCAGATCAATCCAGGTGCGCGCCTCAAAATACGGACCGAGCGCCTTGCGGATGTCGCGGGCGACATAGGGTGCTGACATCGGGTCGGCGGTCATGATCTGAATGCTGTGAACGCCCTGTTCCACATTATAAATGGAGCGTGCGGTAGCGAGCGAAGTCAGCACATAGCCGGCGTCGATCTCAAACATACCCACTTCAAAAATTCCACTGACGGTCAGTTCTTCCGGCAGGCGAAGTTCATCTTTGGAAACAAAATTCTGCGGAGAATAAACCAGCAGTTTATCGCCCAGCTTCAGCCCCATGCGCAGCGCCAGATCACGACCGACCACAATCTGTTCATAGCCGACAGAGAAGCTTCCCTCGACGATGTGCGCAGAAATCTGACTGACGGTTGTTTCCATCTCGGGATCAATCCCGCGCAGCATAGGGGTCTGCACATTGTCGCCCGCCTGAATAAAAACCAGCCCTTCGAGCGCGGGCGCAACACCGGTCACGCCGGGCACTTTTTTCAGGGCAGAGAGTACTTTGTCCGGCTGGCGCACAATGCCGCCGTACTCCTGAACTTTCACATGCGCATTAAAGCTGAGAATCCGGTCGCGCCACGTTTCATCGAACCCGTTCATCACCGATAAAACAATGATGAGCACGGCCACGCCGAGGGTGACGCCCAGAAGCGAAAGCAGCGTCACAATCGAAAGGAACGACCGCTTGGGCTTCAGGTACTTAAATGCCAGAAATAAGGAGAAAGACTGTTTCATGGATGCGCGGCATCATACGCAGACGCCGCGCCAAAGAAAAGTGTCCAATGATTGGAATTTCGC
>JAQUXG010000138.1:2059-5329 GCA_028692515.1 Kiritimatiellales bacterium
CAACTTTCGCAATACGAAAGTTGGTGGGCGATAGAGGATTCGAACCTCCGACCCCTACCATGTCAAGGTAGTGCTCTAACCAACTGAGCTAATCGCCCGAAAAACGAACCGAAAAAGTATAGAACTGACCGGTGCGTGTCAATGCGCAGACGCGGTTTTTTATTTAGATGCACGCACGACCGCGAAAAACCGGTCTTCAAAGCGCTCAAAGAGGCCGTTCTTCCTCAGCAGATCAGCCAACTCGGGCACCCGGGCGGCATCGCGGGATGCGGCCAGAAAAGCCTGTTCGATCTGTATGTGAAGTTGCGATTTATGGTCGCGCTGCAACTGACGGATATCCTGGATGTTACCCGCCACAGAGTTCTGCACCAGTTCAACCATCAACTTAAGGAGACAGACTTCCCACGGACGATCCACCCCGACAAGCACCGCACCCAGCGGATCGCTGCGCTCAGCGACATCCGCTTTAACCCGATCCACAACGGTCTGAAGTGGGTCGGTGAGGATGTAGTCATTAACTTCCTGCTTCTGCACTTTGAAGCCGTATTTCAAAAGCTGCATATCCTGCGCATGCTTATGGAGCCAGTCGGCATAGTCGCGTGCTTCGCCGCCAAAGCCGTCGAGCATCATTTGATCCATCGACTGCGGGGTAATAATTTCCGGACGAAACGCTTTCAGCTTTCCCTCGCGGACCCGGACTTTATCGACGGAATCCATCAGCTCGGTCACCAGATGATAGTTGACCATCGTGGCACCAAAAGTTTCCAGACGGCGTTCCGGCACCGAGATCACCTCGGTATTGTTCACCGCATACCAGAAATCAAATTGTGGGTCTTTATTCATCACAGGCAGTATAGCAAAAACCCCGCTCTTTACGAACGGGGAATCTGACTGATTTTGTTCTGTTTCACCGCTTCACAAAAGTGGTGGTGGGAGAAGGATTCGAACCTTCGAAGGCAGAGCCAGCAGATTTACAGTCTGCCCCGTTTGGCCACTTCGGTATCCCACCGCGATGCAAAAGAGACGGATACCATAAACAAAAAAAATTGGATGTCCACCCCTGTTTCATTTTTTTCCAATGTTTGGAAAAATCACCGGTCATTTTTCCAAACATTGGAAAAATCAAACAGCCGTTGTACGGCGAATCAGTTCCTCACGGATGCGGCGGCGGGCGTAACGGACATCCAGAATTCCCGCAGCCTCTTCAGATTTTTCACAGCTCAAAACCGGCATGGCTTCGATCTGCGAGCGGTTCATATCGTCGAGCACATCACCCAGCTTCATTAGCACCGTGGTGCGTTCCTTCACCGGTTCCATAACATCGCCGGCAACCAGCCACTGCCAGCTGTCCGCATCGGTCAGCAGTTCTTTGAGTGAATCAAACGTGAGTACCCCGTGAATTTTCCCGGTGGTGGAAACCACCGGATAAACCAGTGCGTCGCGCTGAGCAAACTGCTGAAGAACCATCGTAAGCGGCATATCTTCCGGAATCGGCTGAACTTCCGGATTCATTGCGTCACCGACGCACATTTCGGCCATCACATCCTCTTCCGTGATGTTGCGGTCTATTTCTCCGGCCAGGCGAACCGCCAGCTTCGTACAGGACGGGCCGATCAGCTGCACAACCAGCGTCGTAGCAGTAACCGTGAAGATAATCATATCGCCGAGCGTCATGGTCTCCGTGATCTGAATGCCTTGCAGGTGCTGTGAGGCCATGATCGACAACCCGACCGCCACCCCGCCCTGCGCAAAAAGCGAAAGGCCCATGTATTTGCAAACCGACGGCTCGGCCTTCGAAATGCGTCCGCCCCAGAACGATCCGGCCCATTTGCCGAGACTGCGCATGGCGACATAGACGACGACCAGTCCCCAGATCCACGGCGGCATATTGCGAATGCCCAGACGCGCTCCGACCAGCACGAAGAAGAGAATGTAGATCGGCGCGGAAAAGGAGCGGATCACTTCGAAAAGTTCCTTACTGCGGCGCGGCGCGATATTGGTGAGCAGAATGCCGATCGACATCGTCGCCAGAATCACATCCATATCAAACACCACGGCGGCACTGATGGTGAGAAGAATCACACCCAGCGCCAGCCCAAGACGCCGTTCCTTTTGCGGCAGAAAACGGAGAATCAAATTAAGGCCGAACCCGGCGCCGAGTCCGAGAAAGACGGATCCGAACAGTTCAACACAAACCCCGATCAGCTCCTTGCCGACATCCGCCGTGCCGGAGGTGAGCATTTGCGCGGCGCTGGTGCCCAATGCATAAAGAGTCATCGCCAACGCATCGTCGAGCGCAACAATCGCAATGACAGCGGTCGTCAGCACCCCGGCGGTGCGGTATTCCCAGAGCACATCGATCGTCGACGCCGGGTCGGTTGCCGAAGCAATCGCCCCGAACACAACCCCGGCGGCCAGCGCGACGGGAAAGCTGTGGCAGATCAGATAAACAATCAGCGTCGAGGGAATCCCAACCAGAAAGAATGCCAGCAGCCCTTCTCCGAGCAGAATCGCGGTAAACTGCTTGCCGTACTTTTTAAAAATACTTCCGTGCAGCTCGCCGCCGACCAGAAATCCGATCAGCCCCAAAGCAAATAAATTGAATGGCCGCAACGCGACAATATCCGCCGCCTGCACCACGCGCAGCCCGCTTTCACCGATCAGTACACCGATGACAATGTAGCCAACCACCTGCGGAATACGCAACTTCTGAAAAACCCACGCCCCGAGGCCCCCGCAAAGAACACACAACCCGATAATTGTGAGAAGGCCCATTAGACAGACTCCTCACCGATAAATATTTTAAATGCGGAAACCGCATCGGTAGCGGAAATCAGTGCCTTGCGCACGGCATCGTCTTTCAGGCGCGAACTGATCGCTGAAAGCGCGCGAATATATTGCGGATGCTGTGTGCCGCCCGCCGCCACCATGCAGACAATCTGAACCGGCACTTCATCGAGAGATGAATAATCGGCCAGCGGTTTACGGGCAATCCCCAGCGCCATTACCAGATCATCCACCGAGGGCAACCGAACATGCGGCACGCCGACACCGAATCCGATTCCGGTGCTCATCAGTTCTTCGCGTCGGAAAATTGCCTGCTCCAGTTCATCCTCTTTATGAATCAGAGGAGACGTTCCCAAGGCGGCAGAAAGCGTTTTCAGCGCGGCCTCTTTTTCAGCAGTATCAAAAAACACCACCCGCTCGGGTGAAAGAATCCGGCTCAGCATGCCCATCGCCGGAGATACAGCAGCAGACGCGGCAGAGGTT
>JAQUXG010000139.1 GCA_028692515.1 Kiritimatiellales bacterium
TCATGCGCGTGTCGTTTCCGATGATTTCCCGTTCAATAAGTGCTTGTGCCCCTGACCGGTTGTGGCAACAATCCGAAGGTATGAAAAAAGCCGGTGTGATTGCAAATCCTAAACGTCCGCACGCCGCCGACATCTTCGACCGCCTTGCCCGCAAAGCGGCAGATCTCGGACTTGAACTGTTTGCCGACAAGCAGACCTCCGGCTACCTGCCCGCTGCCACCATTCTGGAATTTGACCAGTTTGCAAAAACGGTCGATGTATTGCTCGCACTCGGCGGCGACGGCACCGTGCTCTTCTGCGCGAAACTCCTCAACGGCGCCGACGTTCCAATCCTTGGAATCAACCTGGGAAGCCTCGGCTTTCTCACCGGAGTCGGCGAAGAACAGCTTGAAACCGCCCTCGACGCACTGGCCGCCGGCACACTCAACCGCGACACCCGCACGGTGGCGGACATCGCCGTAACGCACGCCGGCAAAGAAACCGGCCGTCACCGGATTCTCAACGATGTCGTCATTGGTTTCGGAAGCTCCTCGAACATCGTCACGCTGGATCTCGCGGTGAACGGCGACCCGATCGCCTCCTTCGCCTGCGACGGAATTGTCGTCGCCACGCCGACCGGAAGCACCGGCCACTCGCTCTCCGCCGGCGGGCCGATCATCCAGCCTTGCGCCAACGTATTCGGGATCAGTGTCATCTGCCCGCACACCCTCAGCAACCGGCCGATTATCCTGCCCGACTCCAGCACGATCGAAATCACCATTCAGCATGCGCACAAAAACCTGCTGCTTTCCGCCGACGGACAGGACGTTGCGGAACTGAGCGAAGGCGACCGCATCCGGATCACCCGCAGCACGAGCCCCGTCACCTTCCTGCACCCGCCCGGCTACAGCTACTTTTCCGTCCTCAGCCACAAACTTCACTGGCGCGGATCTAATATCTAGAAAGTGATTCCATGGCACTCTTCCAATGCAGTTTTTTCTCGGACGCGCTTAAAATTTCCACCTCAATGAACGTCATCCTGCCACAGAAATCCACACAGCAGATCGGCATGGAAAGCACCGCATCGAAAGCGCCTGCCGTACTCTATCTTCTGCACGGCCTCTCCGACGACCACAGCATATGGTTGCGCCGCACCTCCATCGAACGGTACGTCGCCAACCTTCCGCTCGCCGTGGTCATGCCCGCCTGCAACCGCAGCTTCTACACCGACATGGCGCGCGGCGGAGCCGCCTACTGGACATTCATCAGCGAAGAACTGCCGCAAATTGTCCAATCCTTCTTCAACGTTTCCAATGATTGGAAAAATACATTCGTCGCCGGGCTTTCCATGGGCGGCTACGGCGCCTTCAAACTGGCCCTGACTCATCCCGAACGGTATGCCGCTGCCGCCAGCCTCTCCGGTTGCCTCGATATCAACACCGTCGCCGCCGAACGCAAAGCCGCCGGACAGGATGAATATGAAAATATCTTCGGCCCGCTCGACCAACTGCCCGGTAGCGCCAACGACCTGCTCGCACTGATTGACCGGTTCCCGGAAACGGCCAAAACAAAATTCTACCAGTGCTGCGGCACCGCCGATTTTCTCTATCAGGAAAACCTCACCTTCCGCGACCACGCTAAAAAACTGGACCTCACCTACGAGGAACATCAAGACATGGTGCACGACTGGGGCTACTGGGATCGCCAGATTCAGTCGGTTCTCAAATGGCTTCCGCTTCAACCGGAGAATGCATGAACTACTGGACACACAACCTTAATCCCGTGGTTTTTCATCTCTGGGGGCCGCTGGCCGTTCGCTGGTATGGACTGGCCTATCTCGCCGGTTTCCTCGGCGGATACCTGCTGCTGCTCCGCATGTCCAAATGCAAAGAATTCGCGGTTCCGCCGGAGGAGCTCAGCAACTTCATCGTCCACATCGCCATTTACGGTGTTTTCCTCGGCGGGCGGCTCGGATATGTCCTTTTCTACGGATGGGACACGTTCATCCATGATCCGCTCTTTCTCTTTCGCGTCTGGGAAGGCGGCATGGCCAGCCATGGCGGCATGATCGGCGTGATTCTGGTCATCCTCTGGACCGCGTGGAAAAAGAAAATTTCCTTCTGGAATCTCACCGACGGCCTCGCGCTCGTCGCGCCGATCGGTCTCTTTTTCGGCCGCATCGCCAACTTCATCAACGGCGAACTCTGGGGCCGCCCGACCGATGTCCCGTGGGCCGTTATCTTCCCCGAAGCCGGACCGGAACCGCGCCACCCATCGCAGCTCTACGAAGCCTTCGGCGAAGGTGTAATCCTCTTCACCGCGCTATGGCTTATCCGCCGCACCGCATGGGGGAAACGCGAAGGAACAATCAGCGCCGCCTTTCTGCTCATCTACGCCGTCGCCCGCATCGCCAGCGAATGCGTTCGCGAGCCCGACAGCACCATCTACTTTGGCTGGCTCACAAAAGGTCAGCTCTACTCCGGATTTATGATCGTCGGAGCCATCGTTATCATCCTCACGAAAAAGTCATATCAGCGAAAAACGAGTAATCCGTAATGCGTAAATATCCCCTTTGTTAACTTCGTTTCCTTCTGTAAAAATATTTCTCCAATCCTGTCGATCCTGCTATCTTGTCAAAAATTTATGGACACCATCCTCATTAAGAGTGCCGATCTCGTAAACGAAGGAACGATTCGCTCCGCCGACGTCCTGATCCGCAACGGACGCATTGACCGCATCGATGGAACCATTGATGCGCAAGCCGACATCGTCATCGACGCAACCGGCAAGGCGCTTCTGCCCGGCATGATCGACTGCCACGTTCACTTCCGCGAACCCGGCCTCACCCATAAAGGCGACATGCAGAGCGAATCGCGCGCCGCGGCCGCCGGAGGTGTCACCTCCGTTATGGAAATGCCCAACACCAGCCCGCCTGCCATCACTAATGAACGGCTCGAAGAAAAGTTCGCCATCGCCGCACAGAAAATGGCCGTTAACTATTCCTTCTATCTCGGCGCCGCGCTCAACAACCTCGACGAAGTCAAAGCCGTCGATCCGAAAAATGTCTGCGGCGTCAAAGTCTACATGGGCTCCTCCACCGGCAATATGCTGGTCGACCGTTTCCAAACCTTGGAAGAACTGTTCCGGGAATGCCCCATCAACCTCGCCGCGCACTGTGAAGACGCCGGCATCATTCAGAAACACGAAGCCATTTTTCGCGAACGCTACGGCGACAAAACGCCGTTCGCCGCTCATCCGCATATCCGCAGCGAAGAAGCTTGTTATCAATCCTCTAAGCTCGCCGTTGAACTGGCTCAAAAACACGATGCCCGTCTGCACATCCTGCACGTCAGCACCGCCCGCGAACTGGAACTCTTCGACGGCGGCATCGCCCGCATCAGCAGTCCGCGCGAAAATGAGTTTTATATTGAGCGCGACGACACCATTCGCAAAATCACCGCCGAAGCCTGCATCCACTATCTGCACTTCGACAGCAGCTCCTACGAAAGTCTCGGAGCGCGGATCAAATGCAACCCCGCCATCAAAACCGCCGCTGACCGTGATGCGCTGCTGCGCGGACTGCTCACCGACCGGCTCGACACCATCGGCACCGACCATGCCCCGCACACCCTCGAAGAAAAACAGGGAACCTACTGGAGCGCGCCCTCCGGTATGCCCGTCATCCAGTCCGCCCTGCCCGAGATCCTCGAACACTTTCACAGCGGACTGCTCTCTCTCGAAACCATCGCCGCAAAAATCGCCCACACACCGGCGCGTATCTTCAGCGTCAAAGAACGTGGATTTATCCGTGAAGGTTATTGGGCCGACCTCGTGCTGGTTGATCTCAACAAACCGCAACCCGTCGCCAAAGAAAACATCCTCTACAAATGCGGCTGGTCGCCCTTCGAGGGCGTCACCTTCCGTTCATCCGTCGACACCACGATCGTCTCCGGACAACTCGCCTGGCAGAACGGAAAAAACAATCCGTCGCAGGGTTACCGTCTTGAATTCGACCGCTGAATTTTCCAATCCTTGGAAAAGTTTATCGGCACAAAAAACAGATTTGGCTTTTCACTTAAACTGCGATGCCAGTGCTAAATATATGGCATTGGCATCCTGATAATCTCGTTCTTCGAATTCAATCCACGGCTTCTCCCTAGCCATTTTCCCAGGATGAATACAGTCGCGTAAATGACGAAGCATGTGAGCCAGTGAAGCCGAATCATACTCGACAAACTCCGTTGATATATGAGGAAGCCATAATGCCTGCAAACAAACCTCAATGAGAGTTGCAAAACGCCAAGAAGTAATATCTTCAAAGTTCTTAGGTCTAAGGCCTCTTCTTATACTTTTTGCCACACGACTCGCTTTACAGGGAGAGTTGAGGCATCTGAGTAAAAGTACCCCTTCAATGCATGATCCCAAAAGGATAACTGCGGCAGAATACGCTTTAGCCTCCACAACTTGTCGAGCGCATGCTTCATACCTTGAAATAATATCGCGCAATGCCGGAACAGTTTCATGACGAAATTTAACCGCCCGCCGACCTCTTTCATTCAAATCATCAAGCCGATCACGATTCTCAGAAAACATTTTTCCCAAATCTTCCAACCCAAACTCGACCAATGTCTCTATAATTTTCTCATCAGCAAGCTCTTCCCACCGTTCTTGCAACACCACATGCTCTGGAGGCCCAGCACCTTTTTCCCAGCATTGGTTAGATGCTAATCCATATTTCTTTTCTATGCCCAACATCTGATGATCCAGTTCCTTAAGATCATCATACGCCCGGCCAATAAACAGCCTCTCCTCATGAAAAAATATAACGGGATCGTAAGTCAAATAAACGTATTCTACTCGTGATATCTTGCGTGCTAAATAACGCGCTTTTATAAGCGAAATCCAATCCCTAAGTGCATCTGGATCCCGAAGCCCTTTTTTTATTATTTTTTCTTTAACACCTCTTGGAAACCCCGCGAGATTCAACTCGTCTAAAAAACACTGATGGAGAGCCCTTTCATCTAACTTTTCAAGCGCCGCAGAAACGGATGAGGCCCTGATTCTTCTCCCACAATTCAACGGCCTAAAGTTTAGGTCTGTAAATTTACTTTTTATGCCCTTATTACTCACGGCTGTAGAGTAGAGGAACGATGCTTATTTTCCAAGGTTTGGAAAATCAGATTTCGAGATTTTCACAGCCCGGTTGATCAAGAAGATATTCGAGCAGGGCTGCGCAGGCGACGGCGTCGTAAAGGGCGTCGTGGGCTTCGCCGGTCGGGCAGATTTCGCGGATGCGGG
>JAQUXG010000140.1 GCA_028692515.1 Kiritimatiellales bacterium
AAAGAGCGGCTACAAAGTCAAAAATGAAAACAACCATCAAATGGGGAGTCGCTATTATGATCTTTGGATTTCTGAGCAATCTGTTTTCGTGCGGTGCGGCGGAGAAGGTTGATCTTTCGGCGCTGGTTCAAAACGGCGCGCTGGTGATTGATGTGCGTACTCCGGGCGAGTTCTCCGGCGGGGCCGTCAAAGGGGCCGTGAATATTCCGTATGACGAAATCGCCGGGAAAATCGGCCGGATCGAAGCCGACAAGAACCGGGCGATTATTGTGTACTGTCACAGCGGTTCGCGTTCTTCCGTCGCAAAAAAATCGCTGGAGCAGCTCGGCTACACGCAGGTCGTCAACGCCGGTGGTTTTTCCAAGGTTCGGAAAGTTTTGAACCAATAGAAGAGTGTTATGAAAATCAGGTGTAAGTTCGGGTTGTGGTGGTGGTGTATTCTTGGTTTCACGCTGGTCACACTGTTTGGATTTCTGGGGCGGCTGTTCTGGGTGTTTGATTTATTTTCCCATTTCCGGGTGCAGATTTTTCAGATCGGTTTGGTCCTGATCGGCATTGCGTTGTGGAAGCGGTGGAATCAGCAGGCCGCAGTTCTGGCGGTTTTGGTGTGTCTGAATTACGCATTCGTCCTGCCGTTTTATTTGGGGAAACCTGCACCTGCGGAGGGAAGATCTCTGCGTGCGATGCTGATGAACATCAATGCGTTAAACGGCAATACAGGTCGGGTGCTGGATGCCATCGGGCAATTCAATCCGGATGTTCTGCTCCTGGAAGAGGTAACGCCGAAGCGGGAGTACGAACTGGCGGGGTTGAACACAGCTTATCCGTATCGCATTGCCGTGCCGCGCAATGACTGCTTTGGCATCATGCTTCTGAGTAAAGTCCCGCTTTCACAAACGAACGTGGTTGTCCTCGGCGATGCCGGAGTTCCCTCTATTCTGGCAACCGCGCATTTTCCCCAAGGGGAAGTCTCATTAATTGGAACGCATCCGGTACCGCCGATCAGCGCAGAGTATTCCAAACATCGGAACGTTCAGTTGGCGGCGCTTCCGCAGATTGCCCGGACACAGAAATATCCAGTATTGCTGATGGGTGATTTGAATGCCTCGCCGTGGTCTCCGTATTTCACCCGGCTTCTACGTGACTCTGGATTAAAGAACAGTATGAGGGGGTTCGGTTTTCAGCCCAGCTGGCCGGCGAATATTCAATTCCTGCGCATTCCGATTGATCAGATTCTCTACTCGCCGGAGATCGTTATTCATCGTCGGGCGGTTGGTGTGGATACCGGATCCGATCATCTGCCGGTTATCGTCGACTTCTCGTTGAGGTAGAAATTCTTCCACACATTGATGGCTTCTGGTCAGCCGAAATACAGGCTTAATTATTTTTTAAGTAATGCTGGAAAACAGACAAAGACATGTTCATATTGCCGTCCGATATGAAATCAGACGAAATAAAGAAAACAACGTTGAGGCAGGCGATTCTGGAAAAGAAACTGGTGGAATTCCAATATGCCGACGGGACAAAAGTCCTGGAGCCGCACATGGTCGCCTTTAACAGAACCGGACATATCTTGCTGCAAGGATGGTTTGTCCGGGGCGACAGCCGGTTTGGGGAACAAGGCTGGCAGGAGTATATGCTGGCCGGAATTTCTGCACTGAAAATTCTGCCGGAAGCCTTTCCGCACCCGCGATTCGGTTACAACCCGAATGACGAAAGCAAATTCGTAGCGATTCATTGCTGCCTGTAACCGGCCTAGCGTGCGGCCTGCTGCATGAAGAAGTTGGTTTTCTTCTCGTGGCCGATGGTGGTGCTTTCATTGTGGCCGGGGTAAACGGTGACGTCATCGGGAAGGGTGGCCAGTTTCTTGAGTGAGGCCGCGAGAATTCGTCCGTCGCCGCCGGGCAGGTCGGTGCGTCCGCAGGTACCTTTGAAAAGGGTGTCGCCGGTGAAGATGACCTTTTCTTCTTCAAGGTAATAACAGACGCCGCCGGGCGTATGGCCGGGCGTTTCCAAGGTTTGGAACCGGCATAGGCCGGGTTCCATATTTTTTTCCAAACCTTGGAACTTTTGGATCAGGTTTTTCCAATCATTGGAAACTTCTGGATGAATAAACTCTGCCGCCGGTTTTCCGGGGACGGGATAGTAGGGCGGAATCTGATTCTGCAGGCCGAAAGCCCATTTCTCGTCTTCGGCATGGAGACAGACGGGCGCGGGGCGGTTTTTATGCAGTTCCGCAAGAGCGCAGATATGGTCAGCGTGTCCGTGGGTGAGCAGGTAGGCGGAGACGGTTAGATCGTTGTCGTTTAGAATTTTTTCGATGTCTGCGGCATCGTAGCCGGGGTCGATGACGAAGGCCTGTTTGGCCTCGTTCCAGACGATGGCGCAGTTGACTTCGAAGGGGCCGGTGGAAAGGATTTGAATATTCATGCGCCGAACGTAGCAAAGAAACCGGATCAATTCAGCCGGAGAGTCCCAGTTTTTTGATCAGGTCTGTTTTGGATAGTCCGGTGATCAGGACGGATTTGTTTCGGCCGGTTTCACCGGAGGCGATGGAGAGCTGCGCTCGTGATATGTCGAGGACATCGCTGAGGAACCGGATGAGCGCCGCATTGGCTTTGCCTTCGACCGGCGGAGCCTGTAGACGAATCTTCAGTGCGTCGCCGTGAACGCCCTGTATCTCGTTTTTTGCGGCGCGCGGCACCGCCCGCACGGGCAGAATCACCCCTTTAGCTGTTTCTTTGATCCAGTTCATTCCGTTACTATCTTCGGGGCTTGGCGCTGAATTTCCAGTTTCAAATTTCAATTTTCGGTTTTTCCTCCTAATTATCCGCGTGCATCCGTGTCCATCCGTGGTTAGATTCTCCCTCTCACTTTAAAGAGGAGTATTTAATGGCAGCAAAGATTTTAGATGGAAAAGCGATTGCGCAGGACATCCGCGCTGAACTGAAGGCGAAAACCGCTGAACTCAAAAAGCAGGGGATTGTTCCCGGCCTCGGCGTTCTGCTGGTGGGCGATGATCCCGCTTCGCGTTCCTATGTGACCGCCAAGGAAAAGGCCTGCGAAGAAACCGGCCTCTATTCCAAAGAAATCAAGTTGCCTGCGACCGCGTCGCACAAAGAGATTCTGGACGTGGTCAACGCGTTCAACGCGGATGACCGGATCGACGGGATTCTCGTCCAGCTTCCGCTTCCGGACTCTTCGATGGAACAGTCGGTGATTGAGGCGATCGACCCGAATAAAGATGTCGACGGGTTCCATCCGCTCAACGTGGGTCGTATGATGCTCGGCCTGCCGGCTTTTCTTCCCTGCACCCCGCACGGCGTGCTGCAGATTCTCAAACGCTCCGGCATCAAAACGTCCGGCGCGCATGTGGTGGTGATCGGCCGCAGCAATATCGTCGGCCGCCCGCTGGTTAACCTGCTCAGCCAGAAGAGCGAGCTGGGCGATGCGACCGTAACGATGTGCCATACCCGCACTAAAAATATGAAGGAACTGACGTTGCAGGCCGATATCGTGGTCGCCGCGGTCGGCCGACCGAACACCGTAACCGCCGATATGATCAAGCCCGGCGCGGTGGTGATTGATGTCGGCGTGAACCGCATCGAAGACGCAACGAAGAAAAACGGCTTCCGGCTGGCGGGCGATGTGGATTACGCCGCAGTGGCGGAAAAAGCCTCGGCCATCACGCCGGTACCCGGCGGGGTCGGCCCGATGACGATCACCATGCTGCTGGCCAACACCGTCGAGTCCGCCATTCGTCGTCACGGGGCAAAGTAAACTTATGCGCACACTCAACCGCTACATCGTTCTGGATTATCTGGTGATATTTCTGGCCGCGCTGGGACTGATCACGTTTGTGATGACGGTCGGTGCGCTGGTGAAGGCGGTTGACCTGATGGCGCGCGGCATCTCACCCTTGCTGATTGTAAAATTCTTTTTTCAGAATATTCCATACATCCTTTCGTTTTCGATGCCGATCAGCACGCTATTCGCCGCGTTGCTGCTGTTTGGACGGCTTTCGATGGATAGCGAAATCAGTGCGATGAAAGCCTGCGGCATCAGCCTTTGCCGGCTGGTCGCACCGCTGATTCTGCTGTCCATTCTGTTCAGCGCGGTTTGCGTGTACATCAACTGTGAGGTGGCGCCTGCGGCTAAGTACGCCAATAAGGAGCTGTTGCGCACTGCCGGGGTGGAAGAGCCGATCAATCTGCTGGAAGAGGGGCGGTTCATCCGCGATTTTCCGGGGCTGATGATTTATGTCGGCCGTAAGAACGGCACCGCAGTGAAAGATGTCGTTGCGTATGAGCTGGATAAAAAAGGCGATGTGAAGCGCAGCGTGCGTGCTAAGCAGGGCGATATTGTGGCGGATAACGAAAACCGGCTGTTGACGGTGAAACTCTATGACGTGCGCATTGAAATGCCGGATGCCAAAGATCCGCATGATGTGTCCAAAACGACCTACGTCAACGCCGAATATTATCCCATCAAGCTGGATTTCGAAAAACTGCTCAAAAGTAAACCGTCGAATATGAAGCCGAGCTATATGCGCATCGGCATGCTTCTTGACCGGATCCACAATGTGAAACGGGATTTTCCGATGCTGTCAGACAAAGATCTGCTGATTCAGAAAACCAAATTGATTGTTGAGGCCAATCAGAGGGTCTCCATCGCGATCGGCTGTTTCAGCTTCATGCTGATCGGCATTCCGCTCGGCGTGAAGTCACATCGCCGCGAGACCTCTACCGGGATGATTCTCAGCCTGGTGATCGTGTTCGCCTACTACCTGTTTATCGTGGTTGCCAAAGCGCTGGTCGACTATCCGGAACTCCACCCGAACCTGATGCTTTGGCTCCCGCTACTTACCGCGCAACTCGCCGGACTCTGGCTGATCAAACGCTCCAGCTGATCCGATTGGAAAATCACGCGCAACATCCGCCCTTATCACCACAGCAGGATCAGGTCATTGTCAGCAGGAGAACAGAGGTGTAGTGTCCGGCCCATGAAAAAGTGCCCGTTTTGCGCTGAGGAGATTCAGAATGATGCTGTTCTATGCCATTTCAGCGGACAGTTTCTGTTGCAGAAGAAAAGCGTGCCATGGTATCTGCGGCCCGGCGGGCTGGTTACCGCCGTGCTTTGCGGCGGACCTCTTGCCATTCCGCTGTTCTGGGTTCACCCGAACTTCAGTCTTCGCA
>JAQUXG010000141.1 GCA_028692515.1 Kiritimatiellales bacterium
GACATCTCGACTCGTGACAAAACATCAATGCAGGCATCGGTGACGGCATGAATCGCTTTCTGCACCGGAACTCCCGCCTCGATTTCTTCCTGAATCCTTCCGACAAACTGGGCGTCCTCCAGAATTGCGAGATGAACCGCGAAGATCCGGGAGGCGGCTTCGGCCATGCGCTCTTGCATACTCTGCTGGAACTGGCTGAGCTGGTCGCGGGTTTCCTTGACGGCTCGTTGAAAGTCAGCGAGTGCGTATGTAGAGGCGCTGTCCTCTTCCTCGCGGGGTATAGGCGCAAATGTCACAAGTGCGGCTCCCATCGCAACGCCGTCAGAAGCCGGCTTCCCCGTCAACACATTCTGGTGCATACATCGTTCCTGTTTTTCAGATGCCGGCATCTGACTGCCATGGGTTAAAAAACATTACTTCAGCCTGGCTCGCTATGTTTCCTCCGCATAGTACCCGAACGAACGGATCAGGTTTGTCCGATCTGCCTGATAACTTTTCAATGTTCACGACAATACGTTGGAAGCGGTGTCTGCGCTATGGGGTGAAACCCGCAGGCAGGGTTTCACCCCATAGCGTCAAAACAGAACCCGGATTACATTCAGGGTGTGAAACCAAACGGGGAGAGAATCCTGGGGCCATTGATGTACAGACAGAGACCGTCATACCCGGCCTTGATTTCAGCCGGCGCCGTTCTGCTTATGGGTACGCTCCTGGTTTTGGCGATGAAGCAGGAGGAGGCTTCTTTTCGGGAGCTTCTCCTGACGGGTTGTATAACGCTTTGCTCGTCCGCGATTCTGCTGGTGATTGCTTTTGCCCGGTATCAATTTACCCATCTGTGGAAGCACCCGGACCCCGCTTTTTCAAGGAAGCGGGCAACACGCAGTGAACGCGGGGGCCGCTGACGGGAAAGCCGTATTCTGCGGGTTGGATGACCGGCCAATGAACCGGGCGGCAGCTACCGGGTTTGTAACTTTCCAAGGTTTGGAAAAGGGAGAGTTTCCGTTTATTCCATCGCGGCGAGGAGTTCGTCGCGCGAGAGGGTGGCGAAGGTGGTTGCGTAGTCGGACATGGCGTAGGGCAGGATGAGCCGACTGTTGTGAATGAGACTGCCGCAGGAATAAACCACGTTGGGAACATAGCCTTCGCGTTCGTTTTCGTCGGGTGTGATCAGCGGCTCGCGCAGGCGGCCGATGACTTTGGTCGGATCGTTCAGATCAAGCAGGAAGGCGCCGATACAATACTTTCGCATCGGCCCGACTCCGTGACTGAGCACCAGCCAGCCCGCTTCGGTTTCGATCGGTGAACCGCAGTTGCCGATCTGGATGAATTCCCAGGGGAACTTCGGTTTCAGGATCAGCTGCGATGTGTTCCAGAAGTGCAGGTTATCGGAGAACAGGACGTAGATATTTTCCGCATCCTGCCGTCCCATCATGACATAGCGGCCGTTAATTTTTCGCGGAAACAGCGCCATGCCTTTGTTCTGCACGGCGGGTCCGTTCAGTGTAGAAAACTTAAAATGGAGAAAGTCGGCCGTTTCGATGAACTGCGGCAAAACCATTTTTCCATCGTAGGCGGTGTAGGTGGCGCAATAGTTCTGTGTGCCGTCGTCATGTTTAAAAAGAACAAAGCGCGCATCCTCGATTCCATTGCTCTGCGACGGAGTGGATGGAAAGAGTACGCGCTCGGACGGACGCGAGTCGGCATCGAACTGCACTTCATAGTTCGCCTGAGCCAGCAACATGATTTTTGCGGCGGCTGTATGGGCCTTCCGATCCTGCATGGGCCGGTCTTTTACCGCCTCCTGAACCCGGGTGCGCAATTCGTCTTGTGTGAATGAATTTTCCAGGCCGTCGAGGACGTGCCGGCTCAGTGATCCGGCCAGGCCGAGCTCCTGAAGCTTCCGTTCAAATATCGGCTTGTGATAGGCCGTGTTCGGGATCTGCGCCGGTTCGAGGCAGTAGCGGGTGGGATCCGTAATCGTGATTCCGCTTTTTTTATCCAGCACACCGGTGCGAAAGGTGACAGAGGAAATATGGCCTTCGCCGGTGGCCCGCAGACTGAGGATAAACCGCAACGAGCCGGCCGGAAGATCCGACTGATCCGGATGCGGCACCATGGACGGATTGAACAGCGCCGAGGCTTCGAGCGAATACTCGTGGCTGAAATAGGATCCCAGCAGCAGCTTCCGCTCTTTGGACAGTTTCTGCCCGGGATGCAGACAGGCCCGTACCCGGCTGAAACGTTGCAAGAGAAACTCTTCAATTTTTGCATGGCGCGAGCCGAATTCGGTTTTCACCTGTTTCCACAGCGCATCGACATCGCGATCGGAAAGGGCCATCACCTGTGCGCAGAGTTTCATGGCGCGCCGGTCGCCGGTCTGGAGAAACGGACGAAGCAGCACGCGGGTGGGATCCGGATGCAGCACGATTTTTGTGCGGTCGATGTGAATGGAGTTCATAAAGATTCCTCCTGAAGAAAGGGCTGATCGAACACAACCGCTCTGTTTTGCATCAGTCGCATTTCGGCCAGCGAGAGCAGGAAGGCCAGTGTGGACTCCGCACCCTGATTCTGATTGATCCGGTCGACATGCAACGCGTCATGACAGCCGCCAGTATGCAGGGAACAAAGTTCCAGTCCGAGATCATTCCATCCGAGAAACCAGTCGAAGGCCCGCTGAGCCTCTTCGTGCCACCAGGCATCCTCCGTGATCCGGTAGGCGGCGAGACAGGCGGAGACCATCGCCTGCGCTTCGATGGGCTGCTGATCGAAGGCGGCCCGCGGTCCGCCGCGCTGATAAAATCCGTTGCTGCCGACGGGGCGGAAGTCGCCGTTCTCGGCGGTTTGCACTTCGGCCAGCCAGCGCAAGGTTTGCAGGCCGCGCTCCAGCACGGCCGCCTGTCCCGTTGCGTGTCCGCTTAAAATTAAGGCGTGCGCGAGCTTGGCGTTGTCGTATGAAAGAACTTTTTCAAACCACGGCCAGTCATGCTTTGCCGACCGGTCGAAGAGCCCCATCAGACGCTCTATCAAGGTATCGCGCATCTTGCTGGCAAGGCTATCTCCGCTGAGGCGCTGCAGATATTCGTGAATTCCGAGCAGACTAAAGGCCCACGCGCGCGGCGAGGTAAAGGTTTCCACAGCCGGCAGTGCCAACGCAAAAACCTGACCGGACATCATTTGGAAGCTTTTATACGGCGAGCGTCCCGTTCCCGTTCCCAGCGCCCAGAGCGCCCGGGCGTGGGAGTCTTCCGAACGCTCTTTATCGAGCCAGTGGCGGTCAAAGCGCATGTGGTTGTGAAACCGGCGGGTCTTAAGATCGAAGGCGTGGCTGAGAAATGCCGCATAGGTTGTTGCCAGTGCCCGCACAGTGCCCGGATCCTCTTCCATTTCATCCAGAAGAACGGTCAGGATGAATGCGCGGGCGTTGTCGTCGGTGCAGTAACCCTCCGAAAAGTTCGGCACAGCGAATAACGCGTGCTGAAAAAGTCCGGTGGAATCGGTCATGCGTAACAGATGCTCCAGCCTCAGCTTGGGTAGCGCGCGCGGCTGCTGGTCGAGCGTTTTGGTGGCAAACGACTTGCGTGAGAGTGCCGAGCCTTCGAGCCGGGCCTGTTCGAAGGAACGCATGTAGAGCCGCGCGGTGTTGCTCCAGATCATTTCGCGGCCCAGTTTGTAGGCGTTCTTACGCATGGCGGTGCGGCGCGAATCGTCGTGCAGCAGACCGGTCACCGCATTCGCAATGGCCGGGGCATCGCCGAATGGCACCAGCACGCCGCGCCCGTCCGCGAGCAGCTCCGCCGCATGCCAGTAGGGTGTTGAAACAACGGCTTTGCCCGCGCCGAACGCATAGGCCAGTGCGCCGGAGGTGATCTGCGCTTCGTTGAGATACGGTGTGATGTACAGATCCGCCGCGCCGATAAATTCCTTGAGTTCATCGAGCTCCACAAACCGATTGTAGAAAATGACGTTTTTCTGAACGTTGTTCCGCTTGGCCAGCCGTTCGAGACTGAGCCGGTAGGCTTCGCCTTTTTCCCGCAGTTCGTGCGGATGCGTCGCCCCGAGGACAATATATACGACATCGGGAAATTCTTTTAGAATCTGCGGCATCGCATTCAGCACCTGTTCAATCCCCTTGTTCGGTGACAGCAGTCCGAAGGTCAGCAGCACCGTTCGACCGGCCACGCCGAACTGGTCTTTGTAATAATTGGGATCGATAAACGGGATGTCATGGATGCCGTGCGGGATGAGATCAATCTTGTCCGGCGGAGCCTGATAGACCTCCTGCAGCATTTGCTTTCCCCGTTCTGTCATCACCAGCAGCCGTGTGGAGCGCGCGATCAGTTCATGCATTACCCGCCGCTGCTCGGGGTTCGGGTCGCGCAGGACGGTGTGCAGTGTCGTGACGACCGGCATTCGTAATTCGCGCAGCAGTGTCAGCACATGGCCGCCTGACGGTCCGCCGTAAATCCCGAACTCGTGCTGCAGGCAGACGACATCCACATTGCTGATATTCAGAAAATCCGCAGCCCGCTGATAGGACGCCCAATCCTGCTCTTCGATTTCAAAATGCACGCCGGGGGGATAGGTATAACCGCCTTTGATGTCATTGACCGGCACCGCGAAACACTGGGTTTGCAGATGCTCGGCGGCCACGGCGGAAAGCAGATCGGATGTGAACGTGGCGATGCCGCATTTGCGCGGAAGGTAGTTGCCCACAAAAGCAACTTTCTTGATTTTAGAAATTTTTTCCATAGATGCAGATTCTGCCGTCTGCATACCGTTTTTTATATGGGGTGTAACCCTACTGCGGAAAAACAGGAATGATGAAGCGGGAGCTTGATGCGTATCCATTCGTTGTGCCGGGGAGTTTTTCACAGCGAATGAAGAACTCAACGAATCGAACTTACGAGATGTACGGGTGTGCTTACTGAATACCTTTTCAAAAACTCATCCGTTTGACCGATGGTCTCCAGACCATCGGAAATCGTGAGGGTCGGCAATGTTACTTGCTGATTCGTTTTGCGGCCTTATCAATGACCTTTTCAGCCTTTTGCTTGAACTGTCCGACGGCCTGATCCGTTTTTCCTTTGTTGCGAAGTTTGTCGTTACCGGCCAATGCGCCGGCTGCTTCTTCGACTCGACCTTTTGCGAGATCTGTTTTTCCGCCC
>JAQUXG010000142.1 GCA_028692515.1 Kiritimatiellales bacterium
TCGACAATCGCCTGCGCATCGTGCTGGGCTATCTGCACCTGCAGCAGGAGCGTTTCGACGAAGCGTACGCCGAACTCGAACAAGTGCGCACAGAATCGTCCCGGGAGGAATGGTCGAGTAATCCGTTATTTTTATTCAACTTTCTGGTGGCGGCGCAGAAAAGCGCCCATCTGGAAGAGGCCGCGAATACACTGTCGGCGACCTATACCAACAATCCGGCGGTTCTGAACCAGTACATGCTCTCCCTGCTGACAGAAAAATCGCCGGTCTCCACCGAAGATGCCATTGAGCTTTTAAATGTTTTCCACAAACAAAGCCCCGAGGCCGCCGAAGCTCTTTATTATCTGGCCCTGCTTCAGGCGGAACAGAAGGAATATCAAAAGGCAATTCAGTCCGCACAGCAATTTGAGAAACTCGCCCAAAGCAGCGGACAGACCCATCTGCTCAGCGGAGAATTTTATTATCAGTATGCCGCTCTTTATGAGCGAACCGGACAGCTCGAAACGGCCGAGAAACAGTTCTTCAAGGCCATTGATCTGGGCGACGAACGAATTGCCGCGTCATCACAAAACTACATTGCCTACATGTGGGCGGAGCGCGGCGAAAAGCTGGATCAGGGACTGGCACTGGTTCAGAAAGCACTGAGCGCCGAACCGGAGAATGGCGCGTTTCTGGACACGCTGGGTTGGATTTATTACATGCAGGGTCGCTATGCCGACGCGTTGAATGAATTGAAAAAGGCGCAGAAATCCGTTCAGGTTGATCCCGCCGTCTGGGAACATCTCGGTGACACCTACCAGAAGATGGGAAATGTTGACGAGGCTTCCAAACATTGGAAAAAAGCACTGGAGCTGAATCCGGAGTCGCAGCGACTGATCGACCGGTTCAAAGAAAACAGTATTACGCCAGACTCATCCCCGGCGCCAACGGATAGCCCCGCAGATACGACGCCCCGTCCATGACCTTTTTTCCGGCGGGCTGAACGTCCAGCAGCCGCAAGGCCCCCTCACCCGCCGCCACCAGCAGGCCGGCACCGCTTACATCGAGAATGTCTCCCGGCAAACCGGATTGCGCTTCGACCGCGACACGCAACACCTTCAGCCGCTGGCCGTCCGGCATTTCGCAAAAACAGCCGGGCCATGGAGTAAATCCGCGAATCCGGTTGCGCAATACATCGGCGGGTTGCGTCCAGTCCAGCCGCCCGTCCTCTTTCGTCAACTTGCGCACTTCGATGGCGGCGGCGTCATCCTGCGGATGCCGCTGAACCGTTCCGGCACGAATCTGTTCAACCGCCTCCATCAGAAGTTGTGCACCTGCCTCGGCCAGTACGGGCTCTAATGTGAAGGATGTCGCTTCAGGATCAATCGGAATCTCGCGTTGCAGAATGATGTCGCCGGCATCCATTTTTTCGCTGACGTAAAGAATGGTGACGCCAGTCGCCGTGTCGCCGTTTGCCAATGCCCATTGAATGGGTGACGACCCGCGGTATCGGGGAAGTAACGACGGATGCAGATTGATCGCGCCGTGCGCCGGAAGCGTCAGCACGGACTGCGGAATGTACTGTCCATAGGCAACAACCACAAATAAATCGGCGTTGAGCTGGGCCAGCTCCGGCAGGCTCTCTTTGACTTTTTCGGGAGAAAGAACCGGGAGTCCGCGTTCCTGCGCAAAAAGCTTCACCGGACACGGGGTGAGCTGTTGTTTCCGTCCCGCCGGCCGATCCGGCTGCGTTACAACGGCAACCACGTCATCCTGCGCACCGGCCAACAGAGCCTCGAGTACGGGAAAGCCGATTGACGCTGAACCGAAAAATACAATGCGCATGATGCCGGCCTCCGATTACTGCGGTGCTGGCGGCACCGGCTCTGCACCCGGGGTTTTCTGCACCTCACCGGCCCCCCAGCGAACACTGTCTGTCAGAAAGAGCTGATCCTGCTTGTTGAGCGCAAATCCCTGCCGTAGCGGAAAATCTTTCGGCAACTGTCCCATGGTGACCGGGAACCAGGTTTTTTCGGATCCTTCGAGCAACGACGAAACGAACGGGCGGTCTTTGGTCAGCGTGGTGATATACAGCCCGCTAATGTATTTGCGGTAGTCATTGATCTCGTAGTAGTCGTCCAGCGTTTTAGGCATCAGGATGGAGGTGCGCTGCCCATACCAGACGGTGGCCCACGGCATATCCGTGCACATGACCTCGCGAGGTTTCAGCAATTCACTCACGCGCATAATAAACGGGACATAGTACGGAGGATACGGAAGCCCGGGGGCCGGAGAGAGCAGAATGGTGACGAGCAGCGGAAGCGCGGTCAGACCGATCACCAGACCCGTCAGTCCCGTTTTGTAGATCTGAATGTTCAGATCAAGCCGGTCCAGCAGAATGGAGAAAAAGGCCAGACCGTAGAGAATTACAAAAGGCCAGAAGATGTGATAGAGGCCCAGCGCCTCTTTACCGAAAAACCCCGCACCAACAAAAAACAACCCCATGGAGAGCCCGATTCCCCAGCGCAGGTTGTGAACATGCACACGGACAAAACGGTAGAAAAAAGTCACCATGAAAAAAGCAATCAACAGACCGCCGCCCAGCGAGGTGAACCCATCCTGGTAAAACTCACTGAAATTTTTCACCCACTTGGCCTTGGCCAGACCGAAGTCGGACATGAGGTTAAACGACGGCTTCAGCGTACGCATCAACGAGTCTCCCGGATACGCGGACGAACCGATCAGCGCAGTGTGCGCGGCCAGACCCAACGGGGATCCGGTCAGCTGATAGTTTCGCAACAGCCACGGGGATACGACAAGAAATGCCACGGCCAGATAGAAAAAGGCCAGATGCCCGCCGCGCTGTGTGCGCGAGCCCATCATCCAGATAAACAGTGCAAGCCCGGGAATAATGGCGATCGCGGCGTAATGTGTCAGAAATGCGGCGACAGAAAATAAAATAGAAAGGGAAAAATATAACATCCAGTTCCACAGCGGCTTCCGTTCACGCCGGTTAATCATGGCCAGAAGCGCAAAATAGGTCGCCGCGAGAATCATGAACACCAAAACCGGCAGACCGGTTCCGCGAAGGCTGTCTGTCCAAACAATTTCGCTTAAAAAATAGGTCGCTGCGCCGAGCAGACCGATTTGGTGCGAGAACAGTTTTCTCCCCAGCAGATAGAGCATTAATCCCGAAAGAATCGTGAAAATATGATTCATTGGAACAATCACCCACTGCTCCGCCGGGTAAATCCGCATGCCTTTAAAAAGCTCACTGGTCGGAAACAGATCCACTCCGATCAGATTAAAAAACTTAAAATCCGCCGCAAGCAACGCCGGATAGAGGGGCGGCTTCGTGATCTCAGGATGAAGGTCTATCCGCGCATCGCCATCAAACGTGTGCGCTGAAACCATTGCAATACTCACCGGACGCACACACTGGGTGATATAACGGTTAGATTGAGCCAGATTCCGCCCGAGCTGCCCATAATCCATCGCCGCTTCCGTATCGAACCCGCGAAACTGACGGGCCGTGAAAACGACCATCAGAATCACAACCATAAGACAAAAAAGAGTGGTGCGGATAATCTTCAGACCCAGCCCGGCATCCACGCTGTAAACGAGGTCCTGCAGGGTCGACTCAAAGGGTTGCTGCTGTTGCTTTGCCATACTGTTCTCCCGCTCCGGTAAATGAGTGTTCAGAGCATCCTTGAACACTTCTGCTTCTTCAACCTTAAACTCATTCAACTTCGGTAAAGCCGTACTCCACGATCTTACGGTGCAGTGTGCGCCGGCTGATTCCCAGTTTTTCAGCCGCATGTGTACGGTTGCCTTCCGCTTCCTTCAATGCCTGCCGGATCGCGCGTTTTTCCAGCTCCTCCAACGTGCCGCTTTCCACGGCAACAGCACCGTCCGGACCGCCTGCCTCGCGGATATGCACCGGCAGGTCGCGCACGCCGATCTTCTGGGAGCGGGACAGCACGACCATCTGCTCGACCACATTGCGCAGTTCACGCACATTGCCCGGCCAGCGGTAGGCGGTCAGCAGGTCGATCGCATCCGGCGAAAACCCCTCAATGGTCCGTCCGTTTTCCTGATTAAACGTATCCAGAAAATGCTTCAGTAGTATCGGGATGTCGCTCCTGCGCTCACGCAGAGCCGGCAGGTGAATCACCACCACATAAAGCCGATAATAGAGATCTTCGCGGAAAGTCCCCTCCTCCACCATCTTCTTCAGGTCCCGGTTCGTTGCCGCAATCAGGCGCGTATCCACATCCACAGCTTCCTGTCCTCCGACTCTCTCAAAACGCCGCTCTTCCAGCGCGCGCAGAATCTTCACCTGCACACTCGCATCGATTTCGCCGATCTCGTCGAGAAACAGCGACCCGCCGTCCGCCAGTTCAAACCGGCCCTTGCGCCGTTCCGCCGCACCGGTAAACGCGCCTTTTTCATGGCCGAACAGTTCACTTTCCAGCAGCGTCGAGGAGAGCGCCGCGCAGTGTACCGGAACAAACGGTCCGTTCTTGCGCGGACTCAGCCGGTGAATCGCCTTGGCAATCAGTTCCTTGCCGGTTCCGCTTTCCCCCTGAATCAGCACCGTCGCCCGCGAAGCCGCCACCTGCCGCACCGTATCAAAAATCTGCTGCATCTCCGGCGAGCTGCCGATGATGTTCTCCATGCCGAACTTACTGTCCAGCTGCTCGCGCAGCTGCATATTTTCCACCTCGGCGCTGCGCGACCGCAGAACGCGCTGCAGAACCATCTCCAGCTGCTCCAGATTCACCGGCTTCGTCAGAAAATCGGTTGCACCATGCCGCATGGCATCCACGGCCGTTTCAATATTTCCGTACGCCGTCAGCAGAATGCAGATCAGTTGAGGAGAATTGGCCAGCGCACGCTGCATCAGCGTCATCCCGTCCATGCCGGGCATGCGCAGATCGCACAGCATCACATCGACCGGTTTTTCGCTCAGAAGATTCAGCGCCGTCGCACCGCTCTCGGCAATCAGCACGTCATACGACCGGCGCAGCGCCCGCGCCAGTCCTTCGCGGGTGTTCTTTTCATCATCGACGATGAGAATCGTTGCTTTGGCACTCATAAAATTTATTCCGTTGTTTGAGTTACGTAATCCGTAACGAGTA
>JAQUXG010000143.1 GCA_028692515.1 Kiritimatiellales bacterium
GAATCATCCGCGCAGGTCAACGTCGAACTCAAAGCCATGCCCTACGTCATGATCAACAGCGAACCCTCCGGCGCCGAAGTGATGATCAACGGCAACTCCATCGGCGTAACGCCGGTCGAGCAGCTGATCGAAAAAGAAACGGTTGTCGAACTCAGCAAAGAAGGGTTCATCACACAGACCGCAACCCTGACCGGTACTGACAAACAGGTTTCGCTGACACTCGAAGCGGTTCCGGTACTGATAACGAACGCAGTGGCTGAAGTCACCGCCCCGGTTGAAACACCGGTGATCGAAGAACCCGTGTCAAACGGAATGTCTCCACTCATATGGGCTGGCATCGCAGTTGTCGTCGCCGCACTGATCGCCATCATCCTGGTGAAGAGAAATAAAAAGTAACCCTCGCCCCTGCCGACGAAAAAGAGCCGCTCCTGCGGCTCTTTTTTTATGTTTTTTTCCAGAGATCGGGAGTTTTACGGAACCGTGACGCACAAAAGCGTCAGCGCGGCATCGGCAGGACAGATACTGCAACCTTCGAGCGAGGCGGGCACCAGCCACGACTGACCGGGCGACAGGGTTTCTTCTCCGTCCGCCCAGGAAATGGTTCCTGACCCTTCCGCAACAAACAATGCCTGAAAAGATGTTCCGAACATTGGAACCTTTTTCTCCGCGCGAAGTTCAAACCGGTCGAGCCGGAAATATTCGCAATTCTGAATGGTTGTTCCGCAGACCTTGCAGCGCGGGTCGCCGTTATTCTCCCAATCAATCACCTGCAACGCTTTATCAATGTGCAGCTCACGCCCTTTCCCATTGGCATCTACGCGATCCCAGTCATAAATCCGGTACGTCGTATTCGAGTTCTGCTGAATTTCAAGAATCAGACAGCCGGTTCCAATGGCATGAACCCGTCCGCCCGGCACAAAAACCGCTTCGCCCTTCTGTGCAGGAATCGACTGGAGAATATCGGCAAAGGTCTTGTTTTCCATCGCCTGTAGAAATTCGTCTTTGCCGATGCCCGGCTTCAGACCGCAATAGATCTGTGCCGAGCCGTCGCCTTCGAGAAAATACCACATCTCCGTTTTCGCCTGACCGGCCACCGCGGCGGCATTCCCGTCATTCGGGTGCACCTGCACACTTAAAACATCGCGCGCATCGATCAGCTTGATCAGCAACGGAAAATCATCCCCGTTCACATTGGATCCCAGCAGCGCGGTTTTATGCTCCGGCAGCAGGTCGCGCAGGGTTTTCCCGGCCAGCGGGCCGTTGGCGATCGCCGTGGTTCCGTCCGGATGGGTGGAAATCTCCCACGACTCGGCATAAACCCCGTCGGGTTCGTCGCGGTTGAAAAGTTTCGGGATGCGGCTACCGCCCCAAATGTAATCTTTATAGACGGGACTGAAACGAAACGGGTATAGCTTTTCCATGATCAAGGTTCCTGTTTTTTTATAAATTAACTGGCTTCAAAAAGCCGGATGACTAGAGTGCAGGCTAAGCATGAACGAGATCACCGTCCAGTCAAAATCCCGCACCGCCTTCATCGACATTACCTCTGTCGTGCAGCAATTCGCTGCCGAAAAGAAAATGCACGAGGGTCTCATCACGGTCTTTGTGCCGCATACCACCGCCGGCGTGACCATCAACGAAAATGCTGATCCAGATGTAACCGCCGACATGGAAACGATACTCGACCGCATGATTCCGTGGAACGGCGGCTATCGCCACGGCGAGGGCAACACCGCCGCACACGTAAAAGCCAGTCTGATGGGCTCCTCGGTGCAGGTCATCGTCGAAAACTGCAAACTCCGGCTTGGCACTTGGCAGAGCATCTATTTTTGTGAATTTGACGGACCGCGCATCCGAAATGTCTGGCTGAAGGAGTCCGCATGAAAAACCGCTGGTTCCGCTGGATACTGTTTGTACTGCTGGCAAGCGCCTTCTTTTTCGGGTGCAGTCGCAAACCGGGCGAAAAACTCTATCAAGAGGCGCTCGCCGAATGGAATGCGGGGAAACTCGTCCGCGCCCGCGCCCTGCTGGAAAAAGCAATCCGCCGCCGCGCCGGAAGCCCTGAAAATGCAGAAGCGTATAACCGGCTTGGCATCCTGCTCTGGGAGATGGGCAACTCCAAAGATGCCGTTAAAGCCTTCGATGAAAGTTGCCGTCTTGATTCCACTCGATACGACGTGCTTTGCAACCTCGGCGTTTCCCTCGGCTCGCAGGACGATCTGGCGGCCGCTGAACACGCCTTTCGGGAAGCGTCATTGATTCAGCCCGACGATCCCCGCCCGCTTGCTTTTGCCGGCGTACTCTATGCAAAAAACCAGCGCTGGGACGAAGCCGCGAACAACCTGACCCGAGCACTCGAACGCAACCCGAACGATCCCCGCCTGCAAAACGCTCTGGCACTCACGGAACTGCACACCGCCAGCGCCGAAGCCGCACTGAAACGACTGCAAGCCATCACCAAACAGCACCCCGACTATGCTCCGGCATTTTTTAATCTCGCGTCCCTTTACCGGAACTGGTTCAAAAACCAGACGGAAGCCAAACGCAACTTCGAGCTCTATCTCAGCAAATCCGCAGAATCCGGCCCCTTCGTCGAACAGGCCCGCACCGAACTGCAAGCTGGCGCACTCGGCAGCTCCGGCGAAGAAAAAATCACCTTTACGCCGCCGCGCAGCCCGAACCGGGCCAACGCCGACAAAAACTTTCAAAAAGCCTTGGCCTATCACAAGAAAAACGATCTGGATAACGCGGTCAAGTGGTACATCAAAGCCATCGAAGCCGACGACACCTACGAACAGGCCTTTTACAACCTTGGGCTCAGCTATTACTCGGCCAACCGGATGGCGCTTGCCGCCGATGCCTTTGCGCGGGCCGTGCAGATCAATCCGGCATTCACCGCGGCGCGCTTCAACAGCGCACTCGCCGAATACCGTCTGGGAAACAGCGCCCGCGCCCGGAGCGAACTCCAAATTGTTCTCAGCCAGCAACCCGCCTACCAGCCCGCCATCGATTTAATGAACCGGTTGAAAAAGGAATAATGGAATGGAGGAATAATGGATTATTGAAGGAAAAATGTTTTCGATTCCTCATTCCATCCATCCGGAATTCCGCCATTCCATTTTTCACTTTTTCCAAGGTTTGGAAATTTACACCGAGGCGCGGATTTCTTATCGTTCGGCCCGACACTGAAAAGGAACTTTTAATGAAATATAAACGCATTCTGCTCAAGCTCAGCGGCGAAGCCCTCCAGAACAAAGAACAAGGCCTCAGCATTGACCCGGCCATTCTCGCCTCCATCGGGCGGCAGTTCAAACAGCTCATCGAAGCCGGTGCAGAAATCGCCGTCGTCGTCGGCGGCGGCAATATCTTCCGCGGCCTCGCCGGCGAAGCGGGCGGAACCGACCGCACCACCGGCGACTCCATGGGCATGCTCGCCACCGTCATCAATTCGCTGGCCCTGCAATCCTCTCTCGAAAACGTCGGCATTCAGACACGCGTCATGACCGCCCTCAGCATGCCCGCCGTCGCCGAACCCTTCATCCGCCGCAAAGCCATGCGCCATCTCGAAAAAGGCCGCGTCGTCATTTTCGGCGCAGGCACAGGCAACCCCTACTTCACCACCGACAGCGCCGCCGCGTTGCGCGCCTCTGAAATCGGCGCGGACGTCCTCATGAAAGCCACCAAGGTGGACGGCATTTACACCGCCGACCCGATGAAAGACAAAACCGCCACCCGCTTCGACAAAATTTCCTATAGCGAAGCACTCAGCAAACAGCTGAAAATCATGGATGCCGCCGCCTTCTCGCTCTGCATGGAAAACGACATTCCGATCGTCGTATTCAACTTCTTCAAAGAAGGCGAAATGCTGCGGGTCTTCCGCGGCGAAGACGCCGGGACATTGGTTGGACACTGAAATTTAAGGAGAACGTCATGGAATTAAGCATTGAAATACTGATGGCCGCCGAAGAGAAAATGGGGAAATGCGTAGAGTTCCTTCATCACGACCTGAGCGGACTGCGTACCGGAAAGGCCAGCCCGAGCCTGGTTGAAAACATCACCGTTGAATACTACGGCACCGCCACCCGTCTGCGCGACATCGCCAACATCTCGACGCCGGAACCGCGCCTGCTGGTCATCAGCCCGTTTGACCCCTCATCGCTCGGCGCCATCGAAAAAGGCATCAGTGCCGCCAACATCGGCATCACGCCGATGAATGACGGACGTCTCATCCGCGTACCGATTCCGGAACTCAGTGAAGAACGCCGCAAAGATCTCGCCAAAGTCGCCGCACGCGCCACCGAAGAACAGCGCATCGCCATCCGCAATGTCCGCCGCGACGCCAATGACCTGCTCAAAACGCTTCAGAAAAACGGCAAGATCACCGAAGACGACCGCGACCAGAGCCTCGAAGAAGTTCAGAAACTGACCGACGCCCACATCAAAAAAATGGACGACATGCTCGCGGCGAAGGAAAAGGAAGTTCTGGCCGTCTGATGAAACGAGTTCTCATAGGGGTCACCGGCGGCATCGCGGCCTATAAAGCCGCGAATGTCGTCAGTGCGCTCAAGCAGGCTGGCCACGACGTGCAGGTTGCCATGACCCCTGCCGCCTGCCAGTTCGTCACGCCGCTCACCTTTGCCGCGCTCTCGCAAAAGGAAGTGCGCACGGAACTCTTTCCGGCGCACCCGACCTCAGACAAAGGGCAGCTCTACCCTCACCTCTACCCCGCCACCGAGGCCGATCTTTTCGCCGTCCTGCCCGCCACCGCCGACATCATCGGCAAACTGGCCTACGGCTTCGGCGACGATATCGTTTCCGCCAGCGCACTATCGCTCGGTAAAAAGTGCGTTAAAATTTTCTGCCCCGCCATGAACACGCAGATGTGGGATACCCCCGTCGTGCAGGAAAATGTCCAGACCTTGGAAAAACGGGGCTGGCAGCGCATCGGCCCCGAAGCCGGTCTTATGGCCTGCGGCACCGAAGGTGCCGGACGCATGAGCGAACCCGCTGTTATTCTCGAAGCGATTAAAAAAGCGCTCGCATGAAAAAGGTTCTTATCCTTTCCGGGCCAACACACGAATACTTTGACCCGGTTCGTTTCATTGGAAACG
>JAQUXG010000144.1 GCA_028692515.1 Kiritimatiellales bacterium
CACATCTGGCCTATTTTGACTGCACCTGCGATTCCAGCAAATTCGGCACGGCGAACTCCGTTGCAGAATTTCAGGTCGGCTATAACTTTGGCCACGGCTTCGATCTGAACCTTCGACTGTTCGACTGCGAATTCAATGGCACCGGCGCGGATGCCGTCGACTATCAGAAAGCCGAGTTGCTCGCCCGTTATAACTTCTAAACGCGTATTTTCCAAACATTGGAAAAAGCGGAGCCTGTTTTTCCAATGTTTGGAACCCTCGTTCCGATTTCGGTGCGGGGACGGGAACCCCGGCATCGGTTTTGCACATCAGGAGTTGAAGGGGCGGTTGCGCCGGTGTATAAAAACTTCGTGCAACGTGAGTATCTATGAAGCTTCTTTGAAGATATCGGCGTTGAAAAACTGTAACAGACGCAATTGGCGTTAAAGGTGGCTAGTAATGCAGCGTATTCTGATCGTAGATGATGACATGTTTTTTCGCACGGTGATCACCAAGCTTCTGACCGGACACGGGTATGACATTACATCGGTTCCCGGCGGAGCAGAGGCGCTTCAGGCGCTTCAGGATCAAACGTTCGATTTGATGATTTCAGACGTCAACATGACGCCGATGAACGGAATGGAACTGTTGCAAAAAGTCCACGAAACGTACGCCGATATGGGCGTAATCATGCTCACCGGGCATGATGAAATCGAAGTAGCACTTGAAGCCATGAAGAAAGGCGCTTTCGATTTTCTCGTCAAACCCTTCCAGCTCAACGAGCTGTTTTTGACCGTGCAGCGTTCGCTGGGATGCTATAGCACCTCTCCGGAACACAAACCGATCCAAACCCGGTTGGATATGCTGGAAGGGCTCGTATCCGAGAGCGCGAGTATGAACAAAGTATGCGACATGATCCGGCGCATCGCCCCGGCCAATGTTGCTGTGCTTCTTTGCGGCGAAGCCGGAACCGACAAAGAACTGATTGCCCGCACACTTCATTACTACAGTTCGCGGAAAGATGCCCCCTTTATGACGCTTGACTGCGCGGTTCTGCCGTCGGCGAAGGTGGCGCCGGATCTGTTTGGACAGGCGAAGAGCGGAGCCGATTCCGCCCAGGCGGGATTATTCGAAGACGCGAAGGGCGGAACCCTGTTTCTTGATAATATTGATGCCATGCCGCTCGGCATGCAGACAAAACTTCTCGAAGTCATACAGAGCAACAGTATTTGTAAAGCGGGCGGCTCTGTCCCGGTCAAAATTGATGTGCGCCTCATCGTGGCCTCCAGCAAACAACTGGATGATCTTGTCGAAAAGGGTGCATTCCACGAAAACCTCTATTACCGGTTGAGTGCTTTGCGTATCGACATTCCGCCGTTGCGCAGCCGGACAGAAGATATTCCTCTTCTCATTGATCAGATATTGCGCCGCAATCTTGCCCCGGAGGCTGATGTGCCTGCGCTTGATCCCAAAGCAAAAGAGATTCTTTATAACTACATCTGGCCCGGAAACACAATCGAGCTTGAGAAGGTCATTCAGCACGCGCTCTCTTTGATGAAAAACGGAATCATAACGAAAGAAATGCTTCCCGAAGAAACCGTTGCCGCCTTCGAGGAAGGGATTCGCTCTCACACCATCACCGATCACCGTGAGGAGCTGAAAGGCCAATCCTTTAAAGCCTTCCTGCGCGACAAACAGGAGAAGTTGTTGAACCGGGGGAATAGTGCCCCTTTGGGCGAAAAATAATTCCTGTGGGGATAACGCTTCGGTGGTGGCGTGAAGCCCGTGTAGATTCAGGGTTTTTATCTCGATCCACCCCTTGGAACCTGTTGCTTCATTGAACGGACGGTGGAATTTGATTTTCCTGACAGTGGAACTCCAGTTTCCCGTTTTGAAGTTCGGCGCGGACGGCGGAGCCGTCGCGAATTGCTCCGGAGATCAGGTTTCGCGCGAGCTGCGTTTCGAAGTGATGTTGAATAAACCGTTTGAGCGGGCGGGCACCGTACACCGGATCGAAACCTTCATCGACGATATGCTTTTTGACCTCATCGCTGACTTCGAGCGTAATGTCGCGCGCGGCGAGCCGCTTGCGCAGATCGTTAAGCAGCAGTTCAACGATGCCTCTGATTTCTTTTTCAGTGAGCGGCTTGAACAGCACCGTATCGTCCAGCCGGTTTAAAAATTCCGGACGGAAGTTTTCTTTCAGCATCGCCATCACCTGATCGCGGGTTTCTTCGGTGATAAGTCCCTGCCGTCCGATTCCTTCGAGCAGCAGCGAAGAGCCGATGTTGCTGGTCATGATGACGATGGTGTTCTTGAAACTGACAGTGTGGCCCTGCGAATCGGTCAGCCGTCCATCGTCGAAGATTTGCAACAGGATGTTGAAGACATCCGGATGGGCTTTTTCAATTTCATCGAGCAGCACAACGGAGTAGGGCTTGCGCCGAACCGCTTCGGTGAGCTGTCCGCCTTCTTCGTAGCCGACGTAACCCGGCGGCGCGCCGACGAGCCGTGAAACCGAGAATTTTTCCATGTATTCACTCATGTCGATACGAACCATGTGCTCTTCGCTGTCGAACAGGTCGAACGCCAGCGTGCGGGCCAGCTCGGTTTTACCGACGCCGGTCGGGCCGAGGAAGAGGAATGCGCCGATCGGGCGGTTCGGGCTACTGATGCCGGCACGGGCGCGCAGAATTGCGTCGGCAACGGTTTGAACGGCTTCGTCCTGTCCGATGACGCGCTGATGCAGTTCGTCGGCGAGTTTCAAAAGTTTTTCGCGTTCGCCTTCGAGCAGTTTGGTGAGCGGAATGCCGGTCCAGCGGGCGACGACTTCGGCAATCTCCTCTTCGGTGACTTCCTCGCGGAGCATGCTCGGGGCGCCTTCCTGAGCATTCAGTTTTTCTTCCAGTTCCTTCAGTTGTTTTTCGAGGCCGGGAATGGTGCCGTGCCGCAGTTTGGCGACGCGCTCTAAATCGTAAGTGCGTTCGGCTTCTTCGCTTTCGCGGCGCGCGAGATCAAGCGCTTCGCGCAGATCGCGTACTTTTTGAATGACACCTTTTTCATTTTCCCACTGCGTGCGCAGGGTGCTGGATTCGGCCTTGAGATCGGCGAGTTCCTGCTGAAGCGCGGCCAGCCGATCTTTGCTGGCTTTGTCTTTTTCCTTTTTGAGCGCGGTTTCTTCGATCTCCAGCCGCATGACTTTACGCGAAACTTCGTCGAGCTCGGCAGGCAACGAATCGATTTCGGTGCGGATTGACGCGCAGGCTTCGTCCATCAGGTCGATCGCTTTGTCCGGCAGAAAGCGTTCGGTGATGTAACGGTCAGAAAGGGTGGCGGCGGCGACCAGTGCGGTGTCTTTGATGCGCACACCGTGGTGGACTTCAAAGCGTTCGCGCAGTCCGCGCAGAATCGAGATGGTGTCTTCGACACTCGGCATATCGACGACAATCGGCTGGAAGCGACGTTCGAGCGCAGCGTCTTTTTCGATATATTTACGGTGTTCATCGAGCGTGGTGGCCCCGATACAGTGCAGCTCGCCGCGCGCCAGCATCGGCTTGAGCATATTGCCCGCATCGGTCGAGCCTTCGGTGCGGCCTGCGCCGACGATGGTGTGCAGTTCGTCGATGAACAAAATAATGCGCCCATCAGCCGATTTGATTTCATTCAGCACTGCCTTGAGGCGTTCTTCAAATTCGCCGCGGTATTTTGCGCCGGCCATCAGCGACGTCATATCGAGCGCAAAGATGGTTTTGTCTTTCAGTCCTTCCGGCACGTCGCCGCGCACAATGCGGTGGGCGAGCCCTTCGACGATGGCGGTTTTTCCGACGCCCGGTTCACCGATCAGCACCGGGTTGTTTTTGGTTTTACGCGAGAGAATACGGATAACCGAGCGGATTTCCACGTCGCGGCCGATCACCGGATCGAGCTTGCCGGAGCGGGCCAGCTCGACCAGATCCTGTCCGTATTTTTTCAACGCATCGTAAGAGCCTTCCGGATTATCGGAAGTGACACGCTGGTTGCCGCGCACGGTTTTGAGGGCATCGAGGATGCCGTTTTTTGTAATGGCTTGCTCTCTTAAAATCTTTTGAGCGGCACTGCCGCTTTCGTCGGCAAACGCCAGCAACAGATGTTCGACCGAGACAAAGCTGTCGCCCATTTTCTGTGCTTCTTTTTGAGCTTTGACGAGCAGGCTGTCGAGCCGCTGGGTGACGTAGATTTTTCCGGATTCCGAGCCGGGGCCGGAAACCGATGGCAACTTATTTAATTCCTGCTCAAGGCGGTCGATAGCCGTCGGTACGGAAGCCTCCATCCGCTCGAAAAGTTGCGGGGCGAGTCCGTCTTCCTGCCGGAGCAGGGCGAGTAGCAGGTGCTCTCCATCCACTTGCTGGTGTGCGTGTTCGGAGGCCAGTGCCTGTGCGGACTGAAACGCCTCACGAACCTTCTGGGTCATTTTGTTAAAATCCATCATGGCTGTTCTCCTTTTGCATAAAGTCACAGAACTTAAAAGCATCGGCTGTGCCGGAGTGATTTTTTTCGTTGTAAGTTGTTTATTGTAAGTTGATAGCGGTGTAAATCTTATTGGTTGTCATTACTGTTGTGTCAAGAAAGTCGAGCCATTTTGACGCGGTTCTTGCCGTTCGAATGGTTAATTTCGTCAAGGGGGTTGGTTCGGGAAGATCCCGGATGATCCAGGGTTTGTTTATGCGTAAAAATCACAAATTTTTATTTATAAAAACCCAACATATAAGTTTTTATAAAAAATATACTCCCACACTTTTAAAAGTATGGTGGAAATAATGGAATTAACGTCAAAATTATGAGTTCTGCAGGGCGCTAAAAGAACCCGCTGTCGCGCTTGAGAAGGTGTGGCGGGATCTCGCCGATGAAAACGGAGGGCTCGTAGAAAATGACCCCGCCGTCGTGTTTGCGGCGAACCTGCGGCGCGCAGAGAAAGAGCTGGTCTTCGGCTCGTGTGGTGGCGACATAGAAGAGGCGGCGTTCTTCGGCTTCGCCGCCGATCTGCTCGACCGATTTGGCGCTGGGGAAAAGTCCTTCGTTGAGCCAGATAACGAAGACCGCTTTCCACTCAAGACCTTTGGCCTGGTGGACGGTGCTGAGGC
>JAQUXG010000145.1 GCA_028692515.1 Kiritimatiellales bacterium
TGCGCTATTGCATCAACTCCGCCGCCTTGAAGTTTGAAGAAGAAGCTGGTAAATGACTTCAATGATAGAGGAGAGCGTATGTCGAATATTGGCTGTCTTTCTGATTATATAAGCGAGGTTTCGAGAATATGTTCGCAATGGCCGCATCTCAGTCAGGCCACAGTACATTCCTGGTTTCGAGGTCAATCAGATGCTTGCTGGGGACTTGTTCCGGGATTATATCGCGGACATATGCGTGCCGATCTGGAGCGGGAAATTCTGAGAGACTTCCGCCTTCGCGCAACGGCTTATATCAACCTACTCCCGTCGCACGATCTGGAGCTTCTTTTCATTATGCAGCACTATGGATTGCCTACCCGGTTGCTTGATTGGACCGAGAGCCATTTGTTTGCCCTGTACTTTGCTGTCAGAAATATTGAAGCATCCCATGATGCCGCGGTATGGGTGCTGGATCCGTGGTCGTTAAATGAAGCCGTTATTCAGCAAAAAAGCGTACCGACGGTGCATCATCCGGATTTATCAGAATATGTACTCGATTCTGATCCTGAACAGTTCGAACGGCAGGTAAAAGCAAAAGCTCCTGTTGCTGTCAGACCGCCGCACGGAACTGAACGGATTGTTGCTCAGCGCGGGATGTTTACGCTTCATGGATATGATCCGGAGGATCTGGACACGTTTGTTAAACAGACAGCCCTCACAAAAAAGAAGCAAATCGGGCTGGAAAAAATCAGCATAGATGGATCAAAAAAAACAACTCTGATGAAAGAACTTTATATGGCCGGGATATCTCATTCCACGGTGTTTCCCGAGATTGAAGGACTTGCTAAAGAAATAGGATTCAGATACTCGCGGGAGTATATGTCTCAGGCTGTCAATGATGCTCCGTATGACCGCCGGAACCCACTGTAGCTGTTAAGAAACTTCGACGAGTTCGAGCTCAAACGTCAGATCTTTGCCGGCCAGCGGGTGGTTGGCGTCGATGGTGACGGCATCTTCTTTGATCTCTTTGACGATCGCGCCTAGCGGGCCTTGAGGGCCCTGCATCTGAAGCGGCATGCCGACGCTCAGTTCCATTTCCGGCGGGAAGCGGTCTTTCGGAATATCGCCGATCATTTCTTTGCGCGCTTCGCCGTAAGCTTCAGCGGACGGAATGGTCACAGTCTTTTTTCCGCCGACTTCCATATCGCGCACGGCCGAGTCAAAGCCGGGGATGACGAGTCCTGCGCCGGTTTCAAATTCGAGCGGATCACGTCCTGCGGACGAATCGAACTGCGTTCCGTCGTTCAGGGTTCCGGTGTAGTGAATGCGTACTTTCCTGCCGTCCTCAATCATGGGCTTTCCTTATTTCTGGTTAAATTGAACAGAAACCCTACAGACTGAGGGGATTTTGGCAAAATAATTATGGGCAAAATGATTTCGGAACCGGGGTTGACGACAGAGTAGTGTGCTTGCATGAGGAGTAGGGCTGGAGTATAAGCGGAGCTATGCAGATTTCTTTTCCAGATGAACTGACCCGAGGGCTTGATCTGACTCCGGAACACGCCCGGATGGACATGGCAATCGGACTTTATGCAGAGCGGCGCATTACGCTGGGTCGCGCTGCAAAAATAGCCGGAATGGCTCAGGCCGTGTTTCTTCGGAAGCTCGGGGAACTGCGCATTCCCATGCATTATGATCTGTCTGAACTGGAGGCCGATCTGATGGTTGTGAGGGAAACTGAGTGATCGTCGTCAGCGACACGTCGCCGATTACGGCATTGATCACCATCCAGCAGATTGATTTGTTGCGTCAACTCTATAACGAAGTGAAGATTCCGTCTGCGGTCGCCAAAGAACTTCTGGCTTATCACACAGAGATTCCTCCATTCATTCAGGTTGTTCCGGTGACCGAAATTCCTCTGCTGACGGAGCTGAATCGTCAGCTCGACCGGGGTGAAGCAGAAGCGATTGTTTTGGCAAAAGAACTCCATGCCGACCTTTTACTGATCGATGAAGCTTTGGGTCGTGAAGCCGCCCGGCAGGAGCATCTTCCGGTTATCGGTTTGATGGGCGTGCTGCTCATCGCCAAGAAAAAGGGCCGAATTCCTTCGTTGGCGGGACTCATCGAACGCCTTGAAACAGAAGCGGGGTTTTACCTTTCACGTCCAGTCAAAGCGCGGGTTCTTAAGGAAGCTGGAGAAAGTAATGAAAAAGAGTAGTAGATTTATTCCGGCGGCTCAGCACGCGACATTGACGACGGGCGAAGCGATCCGGATGCTTCGTGAATTGAAAGGCTGGACTCAGGAACAGCTCGCTGAAAAATCGGGCCTTCATGCTAAAAATATCAGCTCGCTCGAAAATGACCGGATTGATATCGGCAAAAAACGCGCCGAGCAGTTGGCAAAAGCCTTTGGCGTCCACCCCGCCATCATCATGTTCCCCGAATACGAATCCGACCTGATCGGTAAAGCGGCATAAGTATTTTGACAGGATTACAGGATGAACAGGATTTAGTTGGCCGCAAAAAAGCGCAGAAAACGCAAAGAGGCTGGGATATAGGACTTAGTAGTCATGTATATACAAAAGAAAAAATCGATTGAGATGTTGAAAGAGGCGTCAAATAGCCTTTTGGATGAAATCTCTAGCCACTCTCGTTTTTTTCAGGAGATTGTTGAAGATGACGATTGGTCTTTTGTCATAAAGACTCATGCTTTGGTCGAAGCTTGTGTTTCCGGATTGCTCGTTGTAGTTCTCGGGGATCAGAAAATCTCCACTATTATAGAGCGATTACCATTATCCGATACCCAAATGGGCAAGACCGTAATTGCAAAGCAGTTGGGAATCATGAGTGATGCCCAGTGTAAGTTTATCCGAAAATTTTCAGAGTTACGTAATAGGCTGGTTCATAACGTTGAGAACTTGTCTTTTTCTTTCGATGCGCATTTCGGAGCATTGGATAACCATCAAAAAAAATCTTGGGTTGATGCAGCTTGCTGGTCTTTATCTCCCGAAGAAAAGGAGTGTTCTCTTGCCGAGGCAATGCGTGATAATCCTCGTTATGGCTTTATGTGCTCGCTTTTTCACCTAGTGAGTATTCTTGAGGTCAAAAAGACAGAGATTTTGGCGATGAGGGATGTAGAGGACGTCTCTCGGGATCATACGTCCGAATATATTAAGATGCAGGACGAGATGATTGCGGAACAGGCTGAATTGATCGCTGAGCAACAAGTTCTTTTGAAAGACCTATTTGACGAGGAATCTGAATCATGACTGGGTAACCGGGGCGGGTCGCCTGATTCGTCATTGATATTTTCCAAGTATTGGAAAAAAGAAAAAGGCGGAGCCGTTTGGCTCCGCCTTCTGTGTATTCCGTGTGTTCCGTGGTTAGAATCTAACCCGCTCGGCGATGATGCTTTCAAGTTCGTCGATGCTGACGCGGATCTGCTGCATGGTGTCGCGGTCGCGCAGGGTGACCGTGTTGTCTTCCAAGGTTTGGAAGTCGATGGTGACGCCGCACGGCGTGCCGATTTCGTCCTGACGGCGGTAGCGGCGCCCGATGGCTCCGGCGTGGTCGTAGAAACAGTTCCAGCGGTCGTTGAGGCGTTCGAACACTTCGCGCGCTTTGCCGACCAGTTCTTCTTTGTTTTTGAGCAGCGGGAAGACGGCGACTTTGTACGGCGCGATGCACGGAGCAAAGCGCAGGACGACGCGGGCTTCGTATCCTTCCGGAGCCTGTTTGGCATCTGGGTCGGCAGTGAGGACTTCGCCTCCGTCTTGACCTTTCGGAATCCATTCTTCGCGATAGGCTTCGCAGAGCAGGGCGAGGGCGATGCGGTCCACCCCGGCGGACGGCTCGATGACGTGCGGCAGGAATTTTTCTTTGGTTTCTTCGTCGAAGTATTCGAGTGATTTGCCGCTGGCGTTCTGGTGCTGCGTGAGGTCGAAGTTGCCGCGTGCGGCGATCCCTTCGAGTTCCTGCGTGCCGAAGGGAAAGTCGTAGAGAATGTCGGTGCAGGCGCTGGCGTAGTGAGCGAGGGCGTCTTTTTCGTGGACGTCGCGGTGCATACGGCCTTCGGGCAGTCCGACTTTGCTGTACCATTTCAAACGTTCGGCAACCCAGTATTCGTGCTGTTCAGCATCGGTGCCGGGCTTGATGAAGAATTCGAGCTCCATCTGTTCGAATTCGCGAGAGCGGAAGGTGTAGTTGCGCGGGTTGATTTCGTTGCGGAAGGCTTTGCCGATCTGCGCGATGCCGAACGGAACTTTCTGGCGCGCGACCGAATGGACGTTGCCGAACTGGGCGAAGATGCCCTGTGCGGTTTCGGGGCGCAGGTACGCGACGCTGGCGCTGCCTTCGACCGGGCCGACGAAAGTTTTGAACATCAGGTTGAAGGCGCGCGGCTCGGTGAGGGTGCCCGGTTCGTTGGTGTCGGGGCCGACGAGGCGGTCGTAACTTTCGAACGGAATGTCCATCAGCGGAACGGTTTCATAGTCGGCGGGATTGCCCTTGGCGATCTTTTTGACCTTTTTCTCGGCCGGCTCGGAGACTTCTTCCTGGAAGGCAAACATGAGTGCGGCGGCGTCGGTCTTGTGCTTGAGCACAAAAAGCAGGTCGGCGCGGTAGCGGCCTTTGGTTTCGCGGCAGTCGAGCATCGGGTCTTTAAAGTTGCCGACATGGCCGGAGGCTTCCCAGACTTTGGGGTGCATGATGATGGCGCTGTCGAGGCCGACGACGTTTTCGCGGCTCTGGACGGTGGCTTTCCACCAGGATTCCTTAATGTTTCGCTTCAGTTCGACGCCGAGCGGGCCGTAGTCCCAGAAGCCGTTGAGGCCGCCGTAGATTTCCGAGGTTTGGAAAATAAAGCCGCGGCGCTTGCAAAGCGAGGCCAGCGTGTCCATCGAAACATGATAATCATTCGGTTTCATAAGCATTTCCTGTCCGTTTTAAAGGCGGCGATGTTGCCGAAAAGCGTTTGGAGTTGAAAGAACAAACTGAAACGGACAGACTGCCCCGCGTGAAAGAAAAACGAAACTATAAGCGATTTGAAGTGATTCCGTTTCTGGCCAT
>JAQUXG010000146.1:0-3206 GCA_028692515.1 Kiritimatiellales bacterium
TGGCTCACTCACTTTGCTTCGCGTAATGGAATGGACATTGACGGCCTCGGCGAATCCATCGTCGAAGCGCTCGTCGACGCCGGACTCGTCAAAAGCCCCGCTGATCTTTACGACCTCAAAAAATCCCAGCTTCTCGGCCTCGAAGGATTTAAGGAGAAAAAGGCACAAAACCTCATCGACGGCATCGCCGCCAGCAAAACGCGCCCCTTCGACCGCATTCTCTTCGCGCTCGGCATCCGCCACGTCGGAAGCGGCTCCGCCCGTGTCCTCGCCCAGAATTTTCCAAACATTGGAAAACTCATCGCCGCCGATATTCAGGCATTGGAAGAAATCCGCGACATCGGTCCAATCGTTGGAAAAAGCATCGTCGATTTTTTCCAATGTTTGGAAAACCAGAAGCTCATCGAGCGCCTGCAGGCCGCCGGCGTCAACTTTGAGCAGGCAGCAAAAACCGGAAGCAACGAATTCGAAGGTCTCACCTTCGTCCTCACCGGCACCATGGAAAGTTTGAGTCGCGATCAAGCCGGCGAACTCATCCGCGCCCGCGGCGGCTCGGTAACATCAAGTGTTTCAAAAAATACTTCGTATGTCGTCGCCGGAGAAAAAGCCGGCTCCAAACTGACCAAAGCCCAAGAGCTCGGCGTTGAAGTCCTCAACGAAGCCGCATTTCTGAATCTGCTCAAAGTTCAACCGCCTGCTCAAAAAGCCATCAAGCCCGGACAAATGAATCTCTTGTAACCGTCTCGGCAACGTACAAGAAAATCGCCGCAAAAGATCACAGAGATCGCAAAGCGACTTCCTTGGAGAGTTTTTTGTGCTCTTTGCGTTCTCTTGCGGCTATTACTTCTGGCAATGGGCGCAGAAAACGGTGGTGCGCTGGGCGATTTGGATTTTGTGCAGCGGCTGCTTGCAGACAACGCACGGTTCTCCGGCGCGGCCATACACTTTGACTTTTTCGCGATGACCGCCCGCCTCGCCGTTGAGATCAACATAGTTGCCCTGCCCGTCACCCAATGACGTTCCGTTGTTGTATGGCCAAGCCTGCCTTCAGGTTTTTCGGGCGCAACGTTATATGCCTGACTTTGTACTGCCGGTACAGGTGCCGGAACAACTACCACCGCAAATGCAGGATACAGTCCCTTTACACGTGCCGTAACAGTCGGTACAGCCGCCCTTTGCAGCGCCCTCCTCGTCGCCGGACGTGACTATGCCATGCGTCCCTTCGTAGGTTGAAACTTCCCGTTCCAAGAACTCTTTAACTGACTCCGTTGTATTCAACATACTCCCTCCTTATTTCAGAATATCACCCGTTGGCTCGATTGTTATTTGTTCCATAATCAATAGGCAAGCTTTGGCTTTTCTAATGTCGTCGAGCGATAATGCTCCATCTCTGCGTTTACGTTTAAGCCGTTGTGCCTGATACCAGCTGTTTTCCAAAGCCTGCACCTTGAAAAGGCGACACATCATTTGATCTCTGCGTGCCACATCACCGGTCTGCTTATAGTTGAAGCCGTAACAAGTGGGACAAATATCCCCAAGAAGACACCCATTACACCGCCGATCCGTTACCGTTAGATCCTCATAAAATTGAATCGCCGACAGATTGAGGCTCTCGGATGCACCTAAAACGAGCGGCGTAAATAAATGACACGGATACGCTTTACCATCCACATCGTATGTTGCCATGTGAGTGCCCGTGCCACAGTACTTCTTCTGCAAATCTGTCTGCGATCTCAGGATGTGCTGAACCGGGAGGTCAAGCAGTGAAACGGGAGACATCTGATCATGTTCCAGATAGTACTCCGCCAGCTTTCGAAGCTGCCGACGGTATTCCAAAACCGACTTATTACTCCACGGCATGCCATATCCCAGACTTGCTCCAATCTTGAATCCTCTCTCTTGCAGATACACGATTCCTTCTGATAGTGAGTCCATCGTGTCGCAGGAAACCGTCATTTTAACGGGCTGATCCGGCCAATTCTTTCGGAAATAATCCAGATCGATTTCCTCCAAACCGTGCCCGCGATTGGCGGTATGCATACCGGGCGTCCCGTCCAGACTCAGGCTTAAGTAATATTGCTGCTTATGACGGCAAAACCATTTTTTCATTCGAGCATCAAGTAACGTTCCGTTTGTTGTAGAAAAAAGAATATACGGAACAGGACGGGGCGCCGCCCATATCCACTCTGCAATCTCTTTGATCAACTCAAACTGAACCAGCGGCTCGCCGCCCGTAAAATCAATGGCCAGTTCATTAAATTGATTGGATCGGCTAACAAATTCAAATTCAGATTCAATGACTTTTCTGGCCACCTCAATCGGCATGGATTGGTCGGATTTGTACGACTCGTAGCAATAAATGCAGTTAAGGTTGCACTGGTGAGTAACGATGAGCGTACACATCCTGCGCATAAAATTATCGCAAGAGGGAGTTTCCTGTTTTACTTGTCGTGAAACCTGCGGACACATCAGCTATCCCCTTCACTCTGGCCGAAAAGTAGCGACTTTTCTAAAAGGGATAAAGCCTTTATTTCTGACAATGCTCACAGAAAACGGTGGTGCGCCGGGCGATTTGGATTTTGTGTAGCGGCTGTTTGCAGATCACACACGGTTCTCCGGCGCGGCCGTAGACTTGGGCCTGCTTGCTGTGTCCGCCGGAGTTTCCGTTCAGGTCGACATAATTTCCCTGCCCGTCGCCCAATGACGTTCCGCCATTTTCGATCGCCTCGTTGATCACATCAGTGATTGCGTAATAAAGCGCCAGCGCTTCCTTTTCGGTCAGTGTGCTGGCCCGGCGGTCCGGACGCAGCCGCGCCCGGAACAGCGCTTCGTCGGCATAAATATTACCGACGCCGGCGATAAATGACTGATCGAGCAGAAGCGGCTTCAGCTTGCGGCCCGTTTTTTCCAATGTTTGGAAAAACGGACGCGGCGTGATCTCCATCGCATCCGGCCCGAGGCCCAGCGGAAACGGCTCGACTTTCATCCGTCCGAATTTGCGCGGATCTTTGAAATACAGATTCATCCCGCCACTGAGATGAAAAACGACGCGGTCGTGCGGACCCGGAATAAAAGAAAACCCGCCGGTCATGCGCAGATGCACCAGCAGGTTGTCGATGTCGTCCAGCTCGATAATCAGCCACTTGCCGTGGCGCGAAACCGCTTCGATGGTTTTTCCTGTGATCTTCCGGGCGAACTCTTCCGGC
>JAQUXG010000146.1:3216-5039 GCA_028692515.1 Kiritimatiellales bacterium
TCAGCGGCTCAACCGTGCGCGGCCAGTTGATTGAAACCGTTTCGATCACACGCCCCGCCACGCCTGCGGCGCAGAGTTGACGGCGAATGGTTTCGACTTCCGGGAGTTCGGGCATAAGGAAAAGACCTTAGACTTTAGGCCTTAGGCTTTAGGAAGAAAACGGATTGACGATCTGGACTTTCGGGAAAAGTTTTTTGACCGCAGCCTGATTTTCTTTGAGGAAGAGCAGCTTGAGATTCGGCCCGGCGTCGATGGTGAAGTAGAGTTCGAGTCCGTTTTCGCGCGCCTGCCAGACTTTTTGCATGAGCGCGAGGGTCTGCGGTTTCCAGTAGCAGAGCGGCGGCCAGGCGGCGAGCATGGTAGCGTGCATGGCAAGCGCGTTGTTTTCTGCGGTCTCGCCCAGCAGCGTGAAATCCTGCGCGGCGACGGCGGTGCGCAGTTCATCAAAGTCGCAGTCGGCCTGTGCGGGCCATGCTTCGTAGAGCTCGGAGGTTTCAACCGTCCGGTTCATGCCGTCGGTCGATCCTGTTTTTTTCCGAACGTTGGAAACTTCGAGGATGCCAACCCGTAAATCCTTCCAAGCATTGGAAAAAGATTCGGCGTAGCTGTCCATACCGTCGGCGCGGACACCGGCGTGCCAGACGGCAAAGCCTTCGTAGAGCGAGCGGGTTGCGCTGCCGCTGCCGAGACGCGCGAGCATAGAGAGTTCGCGCGGGTTAAAGCCCCAGCCGAGCAGCTGGTCGAGCGCTTTGACGAGCGCGGCGAAACCGGAGGCGGATGAGGCGAGCCCGGCGGCGGTGGGAATGTTGTTTTTGGTGCGTACTTCAAAAAACTGTCCGTCAGCGCGGAACAGGTCGAGGTATTTTGAAATCCGGTCGGCAAAATCTTTGGGTGCCGGTTTGCCGTTGAGGAAAACACGGTCGGCGGTTTTGGCGAACTTAACGACCGTCTTTGTGCCGAGCTTACCGAGCGAAATGGAAAGGCTGGAGTTGACGGGCAGATTGAGGTCGGCATCGCGTTTGCCCCAGTATTTGCAGAGGGCGATGTTGGCGGGCGCAAAGGCTTCGCCGCGGGTTGCAGGCTTTCCGTTGGCCCGCTTGAGCATGAGTTTTACAAATTTATGGCGTTTCATGCCGCCAACTTACTCTAGAATGCGCGGGAAATGAACACGAAAAAGGAACGGGCTGAATTTATCGGCAGACGGCTGGATGAACTGTATCCGGCGGTTGATGTACCGCTGCAGCATAAAGACGCCTATACCCTGCTGGTCGCAGTGATCCTGTCCGCGCAGTGCACAGACAGGCGGGTGAACGAAGTAACACCTGCGCTGTTTGCCAAAGCCGACACCCCGGAAAAGATGGTGAAGCTGGGTCGGGAAAAAATTCTCAAGCTGATCGAGACCTGCGGACTGGCAAATACGAAATCAAAGTCTATTTTTGAGATGTCGAAGATACTGGTTGCCAGGCACGACGGCAAGGTGCCGGACAGTTTCCAATGTTTGGAAAAACTGCCGGGCGTGGGACACAAGACCGCGTCGGTGATCATGGCACAGGCGTTCGGCGTTCCGGCGTTTCCGGTGGATACGCATATTCACCGTCTGGCGCAAAGATGGAAGCTGACAAGCGGTAAAAATGTGGTGCAGACGGAAGCCGACCTGAAAAAACTTTTTCCGCCGGAGCGGTGGAACAAACTGCACATTCAACTGATTCTCTACGGACGCGAGCATTGCACCGCGCGTGGATGCGACGGAACAAAGTGCGAAATCTGCCGAACGCTGTTTCCAAAACGGAACAAGCCTGTTAAGACCCTCAAGTAGAACCCTG
>JAQUXG010000147.1 GCA_028692515.1 Kiritimatiellales bacterium
TGACGCAGATGCCGAGAATGCCCGCCGTCCAGAGAACCGGATACTGAGCAGCACCGAACAGTTCCGCACCGAGAATTCCGGCGATCAGCGAAACGCCCGCGATGTTAGCGATGGCGGTAAGCAGGTTAAGCAGAAAGAAGATGATCAGTTCCCAGCGGCCGAGCCGCTGGTAGCCGTCGAGAATGGTTTCTCCAGCGGCGGCGGTGTAACGCTGGCCGTATTCAAAAAACGGATACTTCAGCAGATTGATCAGCAGAACCATCCAGAGCAGCGAAAAGCCGTATTGCGCGCCGGCCGTTGTTGCGGAGAGCAGGTGGGAGCCGCCGATCGCCGCACCCGCCAGCAGAATACCCGGCCCGATGCTTTTGAGAAGATTCTTCCGGCTCTCACTGTTTTTCATGGTGCCGGAGTGTTGCCGCTTCGCTTCTTTTTGAAAAGTCAAAAAGCACGTTCGGAATACCTCAGGTCCAAGGTTTGGAACTTTCCGCAATTGTTTTTCCAATGTTTGGAACTCAGAGCTGGGTTTTAAGCCAGACGAGCAGGGCGTCGCGGGTTTCGAAGCGCCCTTCGAGCTGGGCGTCGTAGGCGAGCTGAATCAGCCTGCCCATCTGCGGGCCGGAGGCAATGCCAAGTTCCTTGAGATCTTTTCCGGTGATCCAGCGTTCGGGCAGGATCGGCTCGTTTTTCATCTCTTCGGCTTTTTCGAGCAGAAAATGATAGTTGTCGAGCAGGCCGTGGCTGCTGGCGCAGTCGACGCGGTGCAGTTCCATTTCCAAATCAAAGGTTTCCGCGCCCATCAGTTTGCGCAGAGTGGATTTGTTCATTTTTTGCACGTCTTTAAAACGCATGTGTCCGTCGATGGCGATGAGGATTTGTTTGATCTCTTTGGACGGCAGTTTGAGGCGGCGCAAAATGCCTTCACTCATTTCGGCGCTTTTGCGTTCGTGTCCGTGAAAGCGCAGGCGGTCTTCGCCCATAAAGGCCGTGTCGGGTTTGCCGACGTCATGAAGCAGGACAGAATAGGCGAGGACTCTTGTCGGATTCTTCATCAGGTTGAGCATGATGCAGGTATGCACAAAAACGTCGCCTTCAGGGTGGAACTCAGGGGGCTGTTCCTGTCCAATCATTGGAAGAATTTCCGGGATGATGGATTCCATGAGTCCGAGTTCGACCAGCTCCTTGAGCGCGTCACCGGGGCGCAGGCTTTCGGTGAGCGTGCGTGAGAATTCGTTTTCGATCCGCTCGGCGCTGATTTTGGCGAGGTCGGGCGCATGCTTCTGAATGGCCGCGCGGGTGGCCGGTTCAATTTCAAAGCCGAGCGTCTGCGCGAAGCGAACGGCGCGCAGTATACGCAGGTGGTCTTCGGCAAAGCGCCGGTCGGGGTCGCCGATGGCGCGGATGATTTTCTTTTTTAAATCTTCCTGACCTCCGACGTAGTCGAAGATCTTGTCTTCGAGCGGATCATAGAACATGCCGTTGATGGTGAAGTCGCGCCGTTTGGCGTCTTCTTCCGCTCCGCAGAATTCGACGGAGTCGGGTCGGCGTCCGTCCTGATAGCCGCCGTCGGTGCGGAAGGTGGCAACTTCAGTCTCAGTTCCGTCTTCCACGACGACGATGACGCCGAAGGCTTTGCCGACGGCGACGGTTTTCGGGAAGAGTGCTTCAATCTGTTCAGGCCGGGCGCTGGTGGCAATATCGTAGTCTTTGGCGGCGCGGCCGAGCAGTCGGTCGCGCACCGAGCCTCCGGCGAAGAAGGCGGTAAAACCTGCCATGCGGATTTGCGTAAGAATTTTTAACGCGGTATGCTCACTGCCGTCCATAAGTGCGGAGAGTGTGGAGTGTGATCATGAAAAAGTTAATCCTATTTTATCTTCTTCTTGCCGCGGCGCTGACCGGCGCGGCGCAGACGACGGATACCTCCTGGCAGGAACCGCTTCAAAAATTCACGGTGACAACCACGGGGTCCGGCTATATGGATTCGACGGCGTTTACCGGGTTTTTGAATCATGCCGAGGGCGCGGGACAGCCCCGGAGTTTTTATGAGCGTTTTTCAGAAGATCCGGTCGTCTTTTTTCAGCAATGGGGTCTTTGGCGAACGCTTCTTTTGATTCTCCTTGGCGGATTGGCATTGAATCTGACGCCGTGTGTTTTACCGATGATTCCGGTCAATTTGGCGATCATCGGCGCGGGCGCACAGTCAGAGTCCCGCAAAAAGGGATTTGCGCTCGGAACGGTGTACGGGCTGGGGATCACCGTGGTTTACGGAATTCTTGGCCTGGCGGTGGTGCTGGTCGGTGCCCGCTTCGGCACGTTGAATGCCAGCCCGTGGTTCAATATGGGCATTGCGGCGATTTTTCTGGTTTTGTCACTCTCCATGTTCGGGGTGCTTCATATCGATTTATCCCGCTTCCAGAACGGGTTGGGTCGCATGCATTTTAACAGCCGGTTCATCTCTTCGTTTGTCATGGGCGGGGTTGCGGCTTTGCTTGCGGGGGCCTGCGTGGCACCGGTGGTGATTGCCGTGCTGTTACTGGCGGGGAACCTGTACGCGCAGGGCGTCGCCGCCGGACTTATTTTCCCCTTTGTCCTGGGATTGGGTATGGCGATGCCGTGGCCCTTTGTCGGGGCGGGCTTGTCGTTTTTACCGAAGCCGGGCCGCTGGATGGAATGGATCAAGCGCGGCTTCGGGCTGTTGATTCTGCTGTTGGCCGTTTACTACGGACTCCTGGCGGCCCGCTTGTTGAAACACAATGAAACCCCTGCGAAGGGTGAAGAATACCGGATCAGCCGTGCGGCGGACTTTCGCGTTGCACTCGACGGAGCTTTTGCCGCACACCAGCCGGTCTTTATCGATTTCTGGGCCGACTGGTGCAAAAACTGCCATGCGATGGATTCCAGTACCTTCAAGGATTCTGAAGTGAGGAAGCGGCTTGAGCGCTACGTGGTGATTCAGTTTGATGCCACCAACAATAACGAGTCACCGGCCAAAGAGATTCTCGATCACTTCGGGATCGTAGGACTGCCGACGTACGTGATTCTGGAGCCTGTCGAGTGAGTACGTTTGTCAGTGAAACCGCCCGCAAAGCCCTAAGGCTGATTTTGGCGCGCTGATTATTGTCAGGTTCTTTTATACGCTGAGTAGCAGTTCTCAGGCTTTGTGTTCAGTTATGCGCCGGACGGCCAGCACGGTTAAAAGTCCTGCTCCGAGCAGAGAGACCACAGCGGGTTCGGGAGTCGTACCGATGGCCGTGCGAGGATCGCTCCAGACACCAAGGTCTGTAAAGGTCAGGGAGGAGCCGGTGCCCCCATTGACTCCGGCTATGTCCATATTCAGAGAATTGTCCTGCGTTGCTGTGGCTAAAACATACTGAAGATGAGGAGAAATCTCATTAATACTGATTCCGATGTCTTCCAGCGCCTTGACGATATAGCTAAAGTCAAAGCTGAAGCTGACAAAAACATCCGGGGTTCCTCCATTGTCTAAATCCAGATTTTGCGCATCAGGTTCAAGGTCGACAACATTTGAAAAGTCATACGTCACCCCGACGATCTCTTTAAAACTGATGATTGGCGTTGAGCTGATTGTCGTCGTACTCGGACTGATATTGGCACCGGATCCCGGATACCAGATGGACAGTTTGTTTTTTCCGCTGGGGGTGTTGTTTACGCCGACAAAAAGATCCAGCGCCTGATCCCGATTCGCATCAATTCCGATGAAGACATTGTAGTTGAACGTCATCTTCGAATCGTTTTTTGCCTCGGCCAGCCGAACCCGGAAAGCCAGAGTTCCATCCGTCGAACTGAGAGTTCCGGCGTCGTCGAACTTCGTATAGAAGGCATAATTTTGAGCGTCCCCGACGATATCGCCAGCCTTGTTTCCGGTCTGCTGGTCACATGCGTAATCCACGGTATTTGTCGTGTTGAATGTAACGGGCGTCCAGACCGAACTGTCAGAGTGAATTGCCAAATCGCAGGTTCCGGACAGCGGGAGCGACATAAAAGCCGTTAATAACAGGAGTTTGTGCAACAAACTGCCAGCAGGGAGATGTACTTTGAAACATCTAAACATCGGCGAAAGGTAGGGGAAACCCTCACATCAGACAAGGCGAAACCCCCCTCTTTTTTGTAAGCACTCCGGACGGTCATTCAGGCTCATCGCCGGTTATTTCCTGTTTCAGGGAGGTTTTTCCGGAAAAGTTACTTTAGCTGTTTACTTTGATCCGCTTCAGATATATTTCCGTGCAAGGTACTTGGTTAAACGAAAGGGAGGCTCAATTTGAAAGTCCGTGAACTGCTCCGTTTGCTGATGTGGCCGATTATTATCGTGTGCATTCTCATTAGTGCGCAGGCCTTTTTTGCGCACTTCACACAAGGTCAGTCCCGGCTTCTGGACTATCTGAACGGGATCATTGATCTACGCGAAGAGCGCACTGTCGGAACCTGGTTCGAAACGCTTCTCTTTGTGCTGGTCGGCGTTTCCTTCTTTCTGGTCAGCCGCCACCCGGCGCTTTCAAAGCTCGGAAAAAATCTGCTGGTGCTGATGGCGCTCGGTTTTTGTTTTCTCTCGGCGGATGAAATGCTGTCGCTACACGAATTCATGGGCTACGAACTGGAACAGGCCACCGGTATTGTTAAAGACACGGCGCTTGATCAGCGCGGATTTTCCTGGGTGCTGATTTATGCGCCTGGTGCAATGGTCGTGTGCGGGTTGGTTTCCGTGCAGTATTTTCGCATGACCAAAGACTCGTGGAACCGGGCCGCCAGCATCTGCTATTTGCTGGCATGGATGTTCATCGAGCTGGTTGTCCTGCTGGAAATTGCCGACGGCTGGAGCATTCTGGCGCGGTCGGAATTTTTAGTGCTTCCCTGCTTTGAGGAATCTTTCGAGCTGGTTTTCCTGATCCTTTTCTACAGCGCCAACCTGCTCATCGCCGAAGA
>JAQUXG010000148.1 GCA_028692515.1 Kiritimatiellales bacterium
GAATAAACTCGGCGAAGGACTTAGAAGTTTACAAGAAAGCCGATGCACTCTCGATGGAGATATTTCGCCTGAGTAAGGCGCGGCCTGTCGACGAACGATATTCTTGGACAGACCAAATTCGGCGATCATCGCGGTCGGTTTGTTCGAACTTGCGTGAAGCCTGGGCAAAGAGGAGCTATGAGGCACACTTTGTGTCTACGCTGTCAGACTGCGATGGTGAAAACAGTGAGACGGATACATGGCTCGATTACGCTCGTGATTGCGGGTATTTAAATGTCGAAACACATGCTGAATTGACAAGGGAAGTTGTCGAAGTCGGGAAAATGTTGGGGCGTATGCTGAATCATCCTGCCTCCTTTCTTCTTAACCAAAAATCTGACCTCTGATCTTTGACTTCTGGGAATCACCATGACCCGTACTGAAAAACTAACGATCACCGTCTTGGTGATTTCCGCGATCATTTCCGCCGCGCTGTTCGGCGTCTGGGAAGACAAGGGGATCCTCTACGCGCCGCTGTTGACGCTGGTTTATCTGGTGGTTGCGGTTTGGACTCTCTTCGGGTTGCGCCGCTGGCAGAAGTTAGACGCCAAAAGTCAGAAGTCAGATTATAACCCCCTGACCTCCGACCTCCGACCTCTGACCTCTGGCATCATCATTCCGCCCGGCGGCGTCTGGATGCTCCTCTTCTGGCTCTACAGCGCCATGATGATTCCGTTTTCGGTTCTGCCGTATGAGGCAAAAATCAGCACGCTTCGTTTCGGTTGTTATCTCGGAACCTACTGGGCGACCGCCAATATCCTTTTGAGGTTCCCTCGCCGCAGAGCGGTTTGGACGACCGTATTTACTGTGCTGGTTTTCATCGCTCTCTACAGTCTGGTTCAGCATCGGGTCAATCCCCGAATTCTGTTTGGGATGGAGCGGTATGCCGATTATGGAGATCGGTTGGCAGGAACCTATCAGTGTCCCAATCACATCGCCCATCTCTTCCAGATGTGGCTTCCTTTCTGTTTGGTTTTTCTGTTCATTCCGCAGTTCGGCTGGTTTTGGCGCATCTGTTTTGCGTACGCCATCCCGCTGTTTTTACTGCTGATCTATCAAACCCAGTCGCGGGCCGGTATCCTCGGAACCATTGCCTGTTTCGGGGCCACGTCGCTACTGTTGATTCTCCGAAAAAGCCGCAAGGCGTTTTGGATTGCTTTACTGGTAGTTCCGCTGCTGTGCGCTGGTGCGATCAGCGGGCTTTATGCCGGTTCCTCGATGTTTCGCAGTCGCATGCAGCCGGTGGTTAAGTTCCTCGAACACCGCATGCAGGAAGATGTCGTAGAGGATGAGTTCAAGGATTTTCGTCCGCAGACATGGCTCGATACAATTGACATGATTAAAGCCCGTCCGGTGTTCGGCGTCGGTGCCGGTAATTACGCTCTGACCTATGAAGAGTACCACAAACGGTTTAAAGCCTTTCGGCGTGATACGGTTCATGCGCACAATGAATATCTTGAGATGACTGCCGAGTATGGTCTGGTTGGCGCGACACTGGTATTGTGCGCATTGATCAGTCTCGCGATAGCGCTTGTTCGTTTTATCCGTTCCTCACCCCATGCACACCACGCATTGCCGGCCATTGCGCTACTGGGTGCGTTGGCGGGGACGGCGGTTCACGGATTTTTTGACTTTGAGCTCCGGGTCTTTCCAAATGCGATGATGCTGGCCCTGCTGGCGGGATGTGTTGTCGCTCCGATGATGCAGGCCGGCGAGGGGAAGCCTCCGAAGCGCAATGCTGTAGTCCGGTGGATTTTCACGGGTGCTATTATTTTAGCGGCCTGTTTTTCTCTCCAGACCATGGGCTCGGCATGGATACGTGCGCAGGGAGACCGGCTGTTAACGGCGGGAAATCGCACGGCGGCAGAACCCCGGTTCAAAACAGCGGCGTGTATCGACCGTCAGAACTGGCCGGCGCAGTATGGTCTCGGGCAGATATATTTTCACAACCGCTACTACGAATTGGATCCGGCTCACAAGCACGAGTGGGCTCTGAAAGAACAAGCCGCCTATGAGTCGGCTTACCGCGTGAACACGAGAAAAGAGGAAGTAGTTTACGGGCTGGCGCGCGCCGAGCTGTTTCTCGGCAACAAGGACAAAGGGTTGGATTATCTCCGGCAGGTTGCTCACAGATCACGTTTCAACGATTTCTACTGGCGCAAGCTGGGCATTGAACTGCGCAAGGCCGGCCTCTACGGCGAGGCGCTGAACGCTTTTGAACAGGCTCAAAAAATGGATCGTTCGAATGAAACGGTGAAGCGGAATATTGGGTGGATTAAAGACAAAACCGGCTCCGCCGGCGGTGAAAAATGAAATTTTCCATTATAACGCCGTCGTTTAATCAGTTGGCTTATCTCAAGCGATGCGTTGCCTCCATTGCGGATCAGCAGGTGGATGAGATAGAACATATTGTGGTCGACGGCGGCTCAACCGACGGAACGGTCGAGTGGCTGGCCCGGCGTGTGGAACGGCAATTGCCAGCCAGCAGCTATCAGCTCGCCTTCATCAGTGAAGCGGATTCCGGAATGTACGATGCCCTCAACAAAGGAATTTGTCGGGCCTCTGGCAACATTATCGCCTGGCTGAACTGTGATGAGCAGTATCTGCCCGGGGCTCTTGCCGCAGTCGCCGGGTTTTTTAGTCAACGCCCGAAGGTTGATCTGCTTCATGGAGATGTTCTTGTTGTCGATCCAGCTGGCAGATTGCAAGGATTCTGGAAGAGTATGCCTCTCCGCCGGTCGTATATAGAAACCGGCTATCTGTACAACCTTTCCTGCGGACTGTTTTTTCGGAAACATATTTTTTCTGCCGGTTGCCGTTTTGACGATTCTTTCAGAGCCGCCGCCGATCAATGCCTCATTGTGGACCTGTTGCGTCAAGGAGTGGTATCGGCGGTAATGCGCACCTATGTTGCCGCATATACATTTATGCCGGGCAATCTGAGCGAGCAGCGTTTTGCTCAAGTAGAGCGGGAGACGCTTCTCCGGCAGGCCGCAAATCAAAACCGCCTGTCGCGGGTCATTTTGCGTATCATGCGGCAAGGGGAACGGCTTCTGCGAGGGTGCCGGATGCAGGCGTTCCCCTTGGAATATGCCCTTTATGCGGATGATATGAGTGAGCGTCGGCGCTTTACGAGCGCCCGGGTTTCATCCTGCTGGCCCGGTGTAAGGAGAAATCATGGATAAATTTTATTCGGAGATGATTCAGCAACTTCTGTCGAATGGAGCGATTCGCCGTGATATGTCTGTTCTCGTTGTGTGCGGCGAGGAGCTGGATGCTTCAGTTTTTTCTTTGCACGGGTTTCCTCAGGTAACCGTAACGAATCTGGACAGCCGTCACGACGGATCATGGACAACCGGCGCGGCATGGGATCGACAGGACGCTGAGGCATTGTCGTATCCAGATAACTCATTTGATCTGGTCGCGGTGCATTTGGGCCTGCACCACTGCCGGATGCCGCATAAGGCACTGTGTGAAATGTATCGTGTGGCTCGTCATGGAATCCTGCTGATTGAACCGTGCGAAAACCGGTTGGTGAAAATCGGACGGAAGCTGGGGATCGGACAGGAATATGAGGTTCACGCAGTGGCCTTTCATCAACTCAAGGCGGGCGGCGTTAATAACACGCCGATTCCAAATTATGTCTATCGTTGGACCGTGAATGAGATTCGACAAACCATCGCCGCCTTTGCGCCGGAATTCAGGCACACCATTCAGTGTAAAAGAAATCTGGTGGTTCACTGGAAGGATTTGCGGAATAAAAAAAACAAGACACGGTATCTTCTAATGTTAGGCCTGTTCCCCGTCCTGAAAGGGCTTTCCTGTATTTTTCCTGGCGTGGCGAATAATCTGGGTGTGTATATCGGAAAACCGTCTTCGGAGGCGCTTCATCCATGGATTCAGTCCATCGACAACCAGTTGACGTTAAATAAAAAATGGTTCAACGATCAATTTGTGGTGACACAATGATAAAGCGGATCGCGATCGATTTGGTGCCCATTCGGGTGGGAGAGGGCGGAACAGGAAGCGGTATCTGGACCTATGCCCGCGAACTGATTCATCATATGGATCAAAACGGAATGGACGGACTGAATGTGGTTTGTCTGGTGAATCAAGGACAGCTTCCGTATTTGACCGGTCTTCGGCACATTCGATTGATCCGCTTCCCATGGTTTGGAAAAAATATTCTTTTCCGGCTACTTTGGATTCATCTGTTTCTTCCGCTGATTTGTTTGTTCAAGCGGGTGGAGGTGTTGTATAAACTGGCGACGGAGACTCCGCTACTGTGCCCCGCGAAACGGGTTACAACGGTGTGCGACTTCTATTACGAATACCTGTTTGAGCATCATTCCTCGGAAACCATCCGGCTTTATGAACGATTGGAGAATTTCTATTTTTCGATCGTTAGCCGAACCTGTTTCCATAAAAGTTGCGCGGTGATTTCCATTTCTAACGCAACCCGGGCGGAGGCTGTCCGGCGCTATCCTGCTGCTGCGGACCGGATATCCACCATTCATCTCAGCGCGGCTTCATCGTCTCCGGCGCGGCGGGAGAAAACAGGCGACTCTTCGGCGCGGCAGTTTACGATTCTCTGCGTGGCGAAATTTATGGAGCACAAGGGTCAGCATCTGCTATTGGATGCGTTTGAAACCATGCTTCAGGATTCCCCGGCGATGGCGGACTCCGTGCAGTTGGTGCTACGCGGGTTTCATAACGATGCCGATTATTTTAACCGGATTCAGCATAAGGCGACCGCAAGCCGCTTTTCTGAAAACATACGGATTCTTGATTTTAATCCGGCAGATTCTCTGGAAACAATGTACGAAGCCTCGGATTTGGTGGTGTTGTTGTCCAGCTATGAAGGGTTTGGCCTTCCGGTACTTG
>JAQUXG010000149.1 GCA_028692515.1 Kiritimatiellales bacterium
ATGAAAATTTCGTAAGCGTTTTATTATTAGTTGATAACGTCTTGTTTCAAAAGGGCTGTTTTCTTGAAGGCACGGATCGTGCTTTTACTTACACTTTATTTTTCTGCCGGACTGGAAACAAATTTGTTTTCTGCTCGGGACGAATTCTGAAGCCGTTTAAAGGAGGAACACAAAGATGTTTTTGAAACGAGGGTGGCCGCTGTTGTTTATTACGATTCTGTCGGTCTGTTTTACGGCCGGATCGGCTTTTGCCGCAGAGAGTGCGCCGGACGATCTGGCACAATCGTCCAACACGCTGTTCATTTTGATCGGGGCAATATTGATTCTGGCGATGCATGGCGGCTTCGCTTTTCTGGAGGTCGGTTCGGTTCGCCGGAAAAATCAGGTGAACGCGCTGAATAAGATCATCTGTGAGTGGGGCTTTTCGACGATCGTCTATTTTTTGATCGGCTACCCGATTGCACGCGGCGTTTCTTTTCTGGTGCCGGTTGAAACGCTGGCCGTTGATCACGGGTTTGCCTATGTCAAATTTTTTCTGTTGCTGGGCTTTGCCGCCTGCATCCCCGCGATCATCTCCGGTGGCGTGGCCGAGCGCTCAAAGTTTTGGACCAATGCACTGGCGGGAAGCATTTTTGTTGGCTTGGCCTATCCTTTAGTTGAGGGCTCTCTGTGGGGGCAGTTTTCAGATACGTTGGCGGGGGCGACCGGCTGGTTGGCAACAACCTTTGGCGCGCCGTTTCACGACTATGCCGGCTCCGTCGTTGTTCATGCGGTCGGCGGCTGGCTGGCTCTTCCGGCAATCATGTTGCTCGGCGCGCGCCTGAAACGCTACGAAACCAACTCGATTAAAGTCAGTTCGATTCCATTTCTGGCGCTGGGCAGCTGGGTTCTGATTGTCGGCTGGTTCGGGTTTAATGTGATGAGCGCCGGCTCGATTGAGGCGATTTCCGGTCTGGTGGCGATCAACTCGTTGATGGCGATGGTGGGCGGCACGATAGCCTCCATGCTCGTTTCAAAAAACGATGCGGGTTTTGTGCATAACGGTGCGCTGGCGGGGCTGGTTGCAGTGTGCGCCGGGTCGGATCTATATCATCCCGTCAGTGCGGCGGTGGTCGGCGCGGTTGCCGGCGGCATCTTTGTGTTTCTGTTTGAGACTGAAACCGTCAAATGGCAGATCGATGACGTACTCGGCGTCTGGCCGTTGCATGGCGTTTGCGGCGCATGGGGCGGAATTGCCGCCGGAATTTTTGGTCAGCAGGCTCTCGGCGGTGTCGGCGGGGTCTCCTTTTTCTCTCAGCTGATTGTTACGGTCATGGTGATCACGTTCTGCTTGGTCGTCAGTACCCTTGTATACGGCCTGTTGAAAATAACAGTCGGCATCCGGCTGAGTCCGCATGAAGAGCTGATCGGGTCCGACTTGGCGGTACACCGCATTGAAGCCCATCCGGAAGATGCATTGTAAGAATATTTAGTTAAGGAGAATTTGTTATGAAAATGATTACTGCGATTATTCAACCCGAGAAACTCGAAGATGTTAAAGCGGCTCTGTTCAATGCCGAAGTGCACAAGATGACGGTCAGCCGTGTGCGCGGCTGCGGCCAGCAGCGCGGCTTTACCGAGCATTACCGAGGGCAGGTTCGCGCTGTGAATCTGATCGAAAAGGTGAAGCTCGAAATCGCCGTCAACGACGAGTTTGTTGATGTCACTATTCGGGCGATTATTAAAGCGGCCAAGAGCGGAGTGATCGGCGACGGTAAGATTTTTGTCATGCCGCTGGAGCAGTGCATCCGCATCCGTACCGACGAAACCGGCTCCGACGCCATCGGTTGAGTCGCTTTTCCAAGGGTTGGAAAAATTCGATGAGGATTCTTCCAAACCTTGGAACATTCCATTTGAAGGGACGGGGCGGAACGGGTAGATTCTGAGTCCGGTTTTCAAATTTTAAAGAAAGGACTCAAATCATGGCGCGTGCGTATAACTTCAGTGCGGGTCCGGCGATTCTGCCGGAAGAAGTTCTCAAAGAGGCTCAGGCGGAATTGCTGGACTATAAAGGTACCGGCATGTCCATTATGGAGATGAGCCACCGCGGCAAGGAATATACTGCCGTGCATGAAGAGGCCATCGCCAACATCAAAACTCTTCTGAAGATTCCGGATAACTACAGCGTCCTGTTCATGACCGGCGGCGCGACCACCCAGTTTTCGCTGATTCCGATGAACCTGCTCGGCGAAGGCCAGAGCGCGGACTACATCAACGCCGGTTCGTGGGGATCAGGTGCGGTCAAGGCCGCAAAAAAACTCGGCAAGATCAATGTCATCGCCGATACCTCGAAAGAAATTCCGACCCGCATGCCGAAGAACAGCGAGCTGAAGTTCAGCGACGATGCCGCGTACGTTCACATCACCTCCAACGAAACCATCGCCGGAACGCAGGTCAAAGAATTCCCGAAAACCAAAGCCCCGCTGATTGCGGATATGTCTTCGGACATTCTCTCGCGTCCGCTTGATGTTTCGCAATTCGGGTTGATCTATGCCGGCGCGCAGAAAAACCTCGCTCCGGCGGGCATCACCCTGGTCGTCATCCGCAACGATCTGGCCGAACGTGCGCCGGAAACCCTGCCGGAACTGTTCCAGTATCGCGCCTTTATCGCGGAAAACTCGCTCAAGAACACCGTGCCGACTTTCCCGGTCTACATGCTCATGCTCGTCACCCGCTGGCTGATCGCCAAAGGCGGACTCGAAGGCATGCAGAAGCTCAACGAAGCCAAAGCCGCGGTGCTGTATAAGGCCATTGACGACTCCAGCTTCTATAAAGGAACGGCCGTGCCGGAACAGCGTTCGCCGATGAACGTTACCTTCCGTCTGCCGACCGAAGAGCTCGAAGCGCAGTTTGTCAAAGAAGCAACCAAACAGGGCATGACCAGTCTCAAGGGTCACCGCTCGGTCGGCGGCATCCGGGCTTCGATTTACAACGCCTTCCCGGCGGCCGGCGTAGATGCGCTCGTCGCCTTCATGAAGGAATTTGAAGCCGAAAACGGGTAACCTGTTTTCTGTTGCGGGTCGATGGGGCACAGAAAGTTGTGTTTTCTGCTTAACTATTGGCCGGTAACGGGTACCTTCTCAGCTCTCTATCGCGCTTGTAGTTCAATGGATAGAACACTGGCCTCCGAAGCCGGTGATCTGGGTTCGAGTCCCGGCAGGCGCACCAGCCTTCGCGATGAGCAGGGCGAATCGCGAAGGCTGTCACGCCGGAGCGTTGGCGAAGGCGGACTTGTTTAGAAGACGTTGTTTGATATTTTCGGCTCATCGTCTACGGCGGGCAGGCCCTTTAAAGCCTATTACGTTTATATTTTGAAAAGCGAGCAGGGGAATCATCACTATGTCGGCCGCACGGCAGATCTTCAGGCCTGTCTGCAAACACACAACCAGGGTGGATGTTCTCACACGGCTATGTTTCGTCCATGGCATATTGAAACGGCCGTTGCTTTCTGGAATGAAGAAAAAGCAATTGCTTTTGAACTGTACCTGAAGAGCGGTTCAGGCCGGGAATTTTCCAGACGACACTTTTGATCGCCGCCGCTTCCGAGAAATACGCTTTTAGGAAAAACGGTGGTCAGGCTTTGTTCTGCTGGCGATAACAGTTGTAAAATTTTTTCCCTGATGCTTCACAAAAGTCAGCGAAGAGCCGAATAAAAAAGGGGCGGTGCTTTTATTGCACCGCCCCCAAAAGAAGGGAACTACGGATTTTGCCGTATTCCTGTATGCGACCCGTTGCGGGTCAACCGGCGACTAACCGCCAATAGACCAGGACATCGGGTTTTTGAAACTGCTATTTCTCATGCTGGCTCCCAGCGTGTGCAGCGAGCTTCTGTGTCGTCTGGTTTGTGTTTTCTTGTTTTTCATCTCTTTTTCCTTTCCTACCCCAGGCAAAAACTACTTGCCTGTTTTGTACCGAACTCTTCGGCTGACCTTTTTGGCAAGGGCCTTAACATTGCGCCCCAGCGCTTTGAGTTCGTCGTGAAGAGCAAGCATCGCGTCATATCCGTTCGGATCGAATCCGAATTCGTATGGAACCATCTCGCCATCTCCTTTTTTCAGTTGGCGGCATCCCTTTTGACACCTCCTGGATTTCCCTTTTCCAACCCTTTGAAAAGTTAATCTTGTTCCCTTTTTACTCTTCTCCTTCAGGAAGTCAATAGGGCAAATGTTAGAAAAATGTTAGAAATATTTATTCAACGTAATCATACAATCCTGTTTGTTGCTATATTTCGCATTTAACACGATAAAAACGATCGTGTTTATAGGTGCATGGTTGCCGTGAAGAGATCAGATGGTATCCGGTATTAAAGTGTACCCAGTATAAATACCCGGCGACGGACGCTCTTTCTTTGAAATGAAGCCGAAGACGCGCATAATAGTCGCCTGTTTTAAACAAAGAAGGAGAAGATCCATGGACCTCAAAGGAAGCCAGACCGAAAAGAATCTGATGTGTGCGTTTGCCGGGGAATCACAGGCCCGAAACCGCTACACCTATTACGCCAGCGCAGCCAAAAAAGAAGGTTTTGTACAGATTGCTGATATTTTCACCGAAACCGCCGATCAGGAAAAAGAACATGCCAAGCGCCTCTTTAAACTGATGGAAGGCGGCACGATTGAAATTCCGGCCAGCACCTTCCCGGCTGGACCGGTCGGAAGCACCTACGACAATCTGCTGGCCGCCGCCGCAGGCGAAGAGCACGAGTGGACCGATATGTATCCTTCATTCGCCAAAATCGCCAAAGAAGAAGGCTTCGTTCTGATTTCTTCCGTTTTCACCGCCATTGCGATTGCGGAAAAGCAGCACGATAAGCGCTATCGCGAATTTGCTGCCAACATCAAAGCCGGTCGGGTTTTCGAGCGGGAAGAAAAAGTCGTCTGGCG
>JAQUXG010000150.1 GCA_028692515.1 Kiritimatiellales bacterium
AACCGGAACGATTTTTCAGGAGAAGATTTATGTCAGGACGTTATGCAGTGATTATGGCGGGCGGGAAGGGCGAGCGCTTCTGGCCGTTGAGCACGTCGAAACATCCGAAGCAGCTTTTGGCCTTGGTGGGCGAGAAGGCGCTGATTGCTCAGGCGGTGGAGCGTCTGGACGGGTTGATTGCGCCGGAAAATGTTTTTGTGGTGACGAATGCCGATCTGGTGGAAGCGACGCAGAAGGCCGCGCCGATGCTGCCGCCGGAAAATATTGTGGGCGAACCGATCGGTCGTGATACGGCCGCGGCGGTGGCTTGCGGCGGCGCGCTGGTGGCGGCGAAAGATCCGAAAGCCGTGTTCGCTGTTCTTACCGCTGATCAAGTGATGGGCGACCTCGACGTTTTCAAGGCGACGCTTCGCGGCGGAATGGATCTGGCGGAGAAAAATGAAATTCTGGTAACAATCGGAATTCAGCCGACTTTTCCGAGCACCGGCTTTGGCTACATTGAATCCGGCGCGGATTTTGCCTCGGCCGAAAAGGTTCAGTTTAAGAAGGCCGTCCGGTTTGTCGAAAAGCCGGCTCTGCCGAAGGCTGAGGAATATGTGGCGAGCGGCAAGTTCTTTTGGAATTCGGGGATGTTTATCTGGTCGGTTCCAACCCTTTCCAACGCGTTCGCGGCGCACTGTCCGGTGATGAAGACGCTGATGGACGAGCTGACCGCCTACGCGAAGCGCGGCGAGATTTTCCAAGGTTTGGAAAAAATTTATCCAACCCTTGGAAAAATTTCAGTGGACTACGCGCTGATGGAGAAGGCGGACAATATCGTGATGGCCTGCGGGACGTTTTGCTGGGACGATGTCGGCTCCTGGCCCGCGCTGGAGAGTCATTTCCCGAAAGATGAGGGCGGCAATACGCTGATCGGAAACTGCGAACAGATTGACTCGACCGGGAATATCATTTATTCCAAAGACCGGCTGACGGCGGTAATCGGCGCGGAGAATCTGGTGGTGGTGCAGGCCGAGGGCGTGACGCTGGTCTGCCCGAAAGACCGAGCGCAGGATATTAAGAAGATGGTGACGATGCTGAAAGAGAAAGGCTCGTTTAACGGGCTTCTTTAGAAAACAGGAGAAATATCATGCATGCATGGCTGAGTGGAACGTATGATCTGTTTGTACATTTCTTCGGGCGAGCAACTCCGATGGAGACCTGTATTGTCATTGCACTTTGTGTGTTGCTGGGCGCGCTGGCCCTGAGCCGTATCGGCACCTCATTCGGGGCAATCGGGGCTTTTTATACAAATGGTGTTCTGGTGACTCCGCTCGGACTGACGTTGCTTATTGCCGCAATGGCCGCGCCGCCGGCGTTTGGCCAGAAAGCGGACTGGATGCCGCTGGCATTTGCCGGTCTGGTTTTTCTGGTGATTGTTATTCCGCTGACAATGCTGCTTCAAAAGGGGAGATATGTTCCAACGCTGATCGCCTGGACGGTTACGGTTCTCGTTGTCGGTGCCGTGCTGACGCTGGAGCCGCGGGTGAAGCGTTCGTTTGACGGTGTGAAGAGCGGGATTGAGAACGGCCGGTTGTTTGAGCGGAGCCACACAGAAATAGAGTGGAATAAATAATGGGACGAATCCTTGGTATTGATCACGGCGACGTACGCATCGGCATTGCGATGAGTGATGAGACGGCGTTTCTGGCGTCGTCGCTTTGCGTCCTCGACAGCACGAACGCCGGACTGGATCAGATTGTTGCGCTGGTTGTGGAACACAAGGTCGAGAAGATTGTGGTCGGCCTGCCGCGCAATATGAACGGGTCATACGGCCCAGCGACGGAGAAAGTACGAAAGTTTATTGAAAAACTGGAAAGCAGAATCAGCATTCCGGTGGTTGAATGGGATGAGCGGCTGAGCACGGTGAGCGCGCATAACGCTTTGCGTGAGGCGGGTCTCGACGGCAAGAAGCGCAAGGGCGTGGTGGACAAAGTAGCCGCGCAGATCATCTTGCAGAATTATCTCGATGCACAGATGTAAACGAGGGTTGACATTTTTAGAGGTTGCGGTAACTATCTGCTCACATTCCGGCAATCCTCCCTGTCTCCAATTTTCAACCGGGCATTTATTGGCCATCCGGATTCCAGTCTATCCGTACTAATTTATGAATTCACCGCAATCGATTATTCTTGGCATTACCGGCGGTATTGCCAGCGGCAAAACAGAAGTGGGCCGCATTTTATCCTCTGAGGGCTTCAAAGTGCTGGATAGTGATTTTCTGGCGCATGAGCTGATGGGTAAAGACAAGCCGGTCTATGTCAAAGTGGTTGAACAGTTCGGCGGGTCGATTTTAGCAACAGATGGCGAAATTGACCGAACGAAGCTCGGAGCGAAGGTTTTTGCCGATCCGGCGGCGCGTGAGGCTCTTAACCGGCTGGTGCATCCGGCGGTGATCGGGGCGGCGCAGGAATGGATCGCGGATTGCCGCGCGACGCAGGAAGATGCCGCCGTGCTGGTTCCGCTGCTGTTTGAGGCGAGTTGGACTGATGGCTGGGACGCCGTGATCTGTGTAACGGCACCTGAAGAACAGATTTTCCAACGTTTGGAAAAACGAGGGTTACCGGAAGAAGAAGCACAAAAACGGATTACGGCACAGATGCCGCAGGCGGCGAAAGCCGCCAGAGCAGATTTTATAATCGAAAACGGCGGGACGCCCGATGCGTTACGCAGCCGGACAATGGATCTTGTTGAGAAGATCAGACGTGAGAAGAGGAAATGCCATGAGTGAAGATCAGGAAAAGAGTGTTGAACCAGTAAAACGTCCGCGGGCGCCCAGAGTACCTCGTGTTGCAAAAGCCGTTGCACCGAAACCGGTCGAAGAGATCGTTCAAGCGGAGCCGGCAACCTCGATGGAACGAGATGTGCCGCAGGAGCGCGCCAGTGACCAGCCGTGGCAGGAGGATGACCGCGGGCCGCGTCAGGATTCAGATCAACGGCAGAATTATAACTCACGTCAGGATGATCGCGGCCAACGGCAGGACAATAACCCGCGTCAGAACAACAACCCGCGTCAGAATAATAATCAGCGTCAGAACAACAACAATAGCCGCAACAACAACCAGCGGCAGAATAACAATAACAACCGCAACAACAACCAGCGGCATCAAGGGCGGAATAATAACGACGGGAACCGTGGAAACACCGGAAACGGCGGCGGGTATGACCATGGCGGCGACGAGATGGAACGGGTATCCGACGCACCGGCGAAGAAGATGCCGACCCTGAAGCTGTTTGAACTTCAGGTAACGGAGATTCCTGAGCTGAAGGTTCTTGCGGAAGGCTATTCCATCGAAGATCCGGCCGGCCTGCGCAAGCACGAGCTGATTTTTGAAATTCTAAAAACTCAGATTCGCTGGGGAAATGAAGCGCTTTGTCGCGGCATTCTGGAAGTGCTGCCGGACAAATTCGGCTTTCTGCGTTCTTCCGAGAACAACTATCTGCCGAATCCGGAAGACATCTATGTTTCTCCGTCTCAGATCCGTCGTTTTGGTCTGCGTACCGGTGACCTGATTGAAGGCCCGATCCGTTCGCCGCGGCCGAAAGAACGCTTCTTCGCGTTGCTGTCGGTGGATAAGGTGAATAACAATGCCCCGGAAAAGAACCTGAACCGCATTCCGTTCGAAAATCTGACACCGCTTTTTCCGGATGAACGTCTTGGGCTCGAAACTACTGCCGATGAAATTTCGATGCGGGTGATGGATCTGGCAACGCCGATCGGCAAAGGTCAGCGCGGACTGATCGTTGCGCCGCCGCGCACCGGTAAAACGGTGCTTTTGCAGAAGATTGCCAACAGCATTTCCGTGAACAGCCCGGACTCCAAGCTGATCATTCTGTTGATCGACGAGCGTCCGGAGGAAGTGACGGATATGCAGCGTACGACGAAGGCTGAAGTGCTTTCTTCGACGTTTGATGAGCATCCGGAGCGTCACGTACAGGTTGCCGAGATTGTGATCGAAATGGCCAAGCGCCGCGTTGAAAACGGCGAGGATGTCATTATTCTGCTCGACAGCATTACGCGTTTGGCGCGCGCCTATAACACGATTCAGCCGCACAGCGGAAAGATTCTTTCCGGCGGTGTGGATGCCAATGCGCTGCACAAACCGAAACGCTTTTTCGGCGCAGCCCGTAATATCGAAGGCGGCGGAAGTCTGACGATTATTTCAACCGCGCTGGTCGATACCGGTAGCCGCATGGATGAGGTGATCTTTGAAGAATTCAAAGGTACCGGCAACATGGAGCTGGCGCTCGATCGCGATCTGGTCGGCAAACGGATCTTTCCGGCCATCAATATTGAGAAGAGCGGTACCCGGAAAGAGGAACTGCTTCTCCATAAGGACGAACTGGCACGCATCTGGACGTTGCGCAAGGCGCTCAAGGATGTTCCGGCCGTTGAAGCCATGGAGCTTTTGATCAACCGATTGAAGAAGACCAAAAGCAATGCAGAGTTTTTGATGGCCTTGCAGGGCTGATGAAGCTGTATATGTATCGAAAGCCGTTCCGGAACCGTCCGGAGCGGTTTTTTTGTGTCTAAACAGAAGCTTCAAGTCCAATATCCCGCAGGTTCAAGCGTTCTCTTAGCATAGGCGTTTTATCTAGAAGGGTTCTATGAAACAGGCGGGTCGGGTCATTTCCTTTATTTGTATTTTTGCGCTTTCGTGCGGTGCGTCAGCGGTACCGTCGGGGAACCGCATTGATGCACTGGTCTTTGCCAGACAGACTCAAACGGGATTCCCGCCGTCTGGGATCTGTTCGGATGAGGTTTTTATCCGCCGCGTTTTTCTGGATGTGATTGGCACGTTGCCGACGGCAACCGAGGTTCGCGAATAC
>JAQUXG010000151.1 GCA_028692515.1 Kiritimatiellales bacterium
GATTTGGCGCGACGGGTTCCCGGCCCTTGATGGAGGCGCTGGAAAAAAGTGAAGCAGAGCGTTCGTTGAACCGGCGCTGATCCGGTTCAAAGTGGTGGCTGGAGGCGGACTTGAACCGCCGACCCGCGGATTATGATTCCGCTGCTCTGACCAACTGAGCTACCCAGCCGAAGAAAGGGGTAGGAACATAGAAAAAGCCGCTCCGCTTAGCAAGTGCAATGTGGTAGGAATTCCTCTGCAAATGAACCTCATTCTTATTCAACCCAATGAAATGAACGACGGAGATCGCGTTCATCTTTCCGGCGAACGGGCGGAGCACATTCGCGGCGTGCTATGCGCGACACCCGGCAAGCTGCTCAGAATTGGTCTGCTGAACGGGCCGAAGGGCACTGGAACCGTCGAAGAACTTCGCGGGAAGGACGTCGTTCTGTCCTGCACATTCGAAACAGAAAACCCGCCGCGCCCGGCCGTGGATCTGCTGCTGGCTCTGCCGCGCCCCAAAGTAATGAAACGCCTCTGGGCGCAACTCGCCGCGCTCGGCGTTGGCCGCATCATCCTCACCAATGCCGAAAAAGTCGAACGCTGTTACTTTGACAGCCACGTTCTTGAACCGGACTTTTACACCGCACGGCTCATCGAAGGCCTCCAGCAGGCGGGCGACACGATTCTGCCCGACGTTCGTATCATCCGGCAGCTCAAGCCGTTTCTTGAGGACGAGCTCGACTCTGTTTTTCCAAACATTGGAAAAAGATTCCTCGCCGACCCGTCCGGCACACAGAATATTTTCCAATGTTTGGAAAAACCGGGCGAAAAATGTCCAATGTCTGGAAAAATTCTTTTAGCCGTCGGCCCCGAGGGCGGCTGGACGCCATATGAACTCGAAATGTTCGCCGCCTGCGGCTTTCAGACGTTCCATGCCGGGCCGCGAATTCTGCGAACCGACACCGCCTGTGTTGCTTTGCTTTCCACGCTTACGTTACTATCCGCCACCGATGAAAAATAAATTAAACCAGCTTTTCGCCACCGGCTTCGGGTTTGGACTCAGCCGCTTTATGCCCGGAACCGTCGGAACGCTCTGGGGAATTCCACTGGCGTGGGTTGTCATGCAGATTCCGTCCGTTAATCTTCAAATTTCGGTCTGCCTGATTCTGACGATGATCGCCGTTCCGATTTGCGAAGCGGCCGAAAAACAGCTCGGCAAAGGCAAAGACCCCGGCTGTATTGTGGCGGATGAATATCTCACGCTCCCGATCGTTTATCTCGGTCTGCCGTTCACCCCGTGGGTTGTGCTGAGCGGGTTTGTGCTGCACCGCATCTTTGACATCACCAAGCCGCCGCCGATCCGCCAGATTCAAAGCATGAAGGGCGGTGTCGGAATTGTGATCGACGACTTTCTCGCCGCGCTCATGGCGCTGGCGATCAATCATTTGCTGTTTCGATTTATTTTTCCGATGTTTGGATAAACCGGATCATGGTTTTTCCAATATCGGTGTTGTCGTGAATTCCGCTGAAGACGGAACTCCCCGGGCCGAACGCAAACACCGGCGCCATCGCCGCCGTGTGACCGCCGTGAACGAATCCCGTCTTATCGACCGCTTTATTTTCAACGGAACCGTCCAGCAGGGCAAAGCCGCCGGTTTCATGGTCGGCGGTGATAATCACCAGCGTTTTTCCGTTCTTCTCCGCGAAGTCGAGCCCTGCGCCAACAGCATCGTCGAAATCGACCACCTCGCTGACTACGTTGGGTCCATCGTTCTTATGTCCGGCCCAGTCGATCTGTGAGCCTTCCACCATCAGGAAAAAGCCGTCTTTATCCTGCGCGAGAATTTCAATGGCCTTCTGCGTCAGCTCTTTCAGCGAAACAGATCGTTCGGCGGCATACGGCGGATGAACCGGATAAAGAATCGCCGCCGCTTTCTTCGGCGTGCCGAGACTGCGGAACTCTTCAGCAGTCAGAGCAACCGTCATTTTTTTCTGCAGCTCCGGCAGATCGAAATAGTCCAGTCCCCCGCCGAACAGCACATCCACATCACTTGCGGCAATCTGCTGCGCAATTTCGGGATCCATTTTCCGGCTCGGCACATGCACGATAAATCCGGCAGGTGTTGCATGCGTCAGCGAGCAGACGACCGCTACGCCGGTGGACTTGCCTCTTTTCTCTGCGGCCTCGATCACATTTTGCAGCGGATGATCATCCGGAGAGACGCCCAGCATGCCATTGCCGGTTTTCACGCCGGTGGACAGCGCCGTGGCGGCGGCGGCCGAGTCAGTTACCAGGGAGCTGGCCGACCATGTGGTCGCGAAACCAGTCACCGGGCAGCGCTCCATTTCGAGTGATCCCTTGGCAACTTTTCCTGCGGTTACTTGCGGAAGACCCATTCCGTCGCCGATAAAAAAAATAATGTTTTTCGGAACGGATTCGCCGGCAAAAACGGCGGTGACAAACAGGCAGAGGAACAGAATTAATTTTTTCATAAGGCGGATATCCTACAGTCAACGCGGTTTAGCGTCCAAGTCAGAATCCGGTTATTCGTGATAGGTGAAGCTGACCTGGGCCTTTGCCAGCCGCTTCCACTTTTTCAGTTCACGAAGCAACTCGACCCGCCGGAACAGAAAAATCGAAATTAATTCCCAAGCGAACACCCATGAACCGATCGTCAATCCGTCGCGCACCACAGTCAGCCAAAGCGAGGCATCGTGAACGCGGCTTAACTGGGCTACTGCAGTCAGCAACACGGCCGCCGCGCAAAGATAGCTCATCGACCGGCTCCTTAACCGGCGCAGGCTTTTTCGGGAGGCATCCTCTGCGCAGGCCAGCCAGGTTTTCAGCCCGTCGAGCGCACTCCACTCTTTCGAATCGTTGGAAATCTGTACCGGGGCTTTAAACAAAAGTTCCACATCATTATGAAACGGAACATCCTCGGAACTGTCCTCCAGATAACAAAGCAGGGCCGGATTCAGATCACGGCGCTTATACGGCGCGGGATCCCACTCATTAAAAATCTCCTCGTAGCGGTCGAGTGCCACCTCGATCAGGAACGCCTTCGTTTCCGGATTCTGCCGGTAGATCTTTTTCAGGCTCACATCACGTTTCATAACCTGCCGAACCTTTCTTCGCCGGCAATCGTACCATTTCCGTCGCCTTAAAAGCCATCATTTGCTAGAACCTCGCCGATGAGCACCACCGACACTATTGCCGCAATCGCCACCCCGCCCGGGCAGGGCGGCGTCGGCATCGTCCGCATCAGCGGTTCCAAGGTTTGGAAAATCGCCGACGAAATTTTCCAAGGTTTGGAAACGCCTTCTAAAGCAAAAGGCGGAACCTTCCTGCACGGCAAAGTGACTGCCGCTGACGGCACACAAATCGACGAAGCGCTCTGCCTCATCTTCCGCGCGCCGAAAAGCTACACCGGCGAAGATACCATTGAGCTTCAAGGACACGGCGGTCCTGTCGTTCTCAAGAAAATCCTGCGCCGCTGTCTCGACGCCGGCGCGCGCATGGCCGAACCGGGCGAATTCACCAAACGAGCCTTCCTCAACGGCAAGATGGATTTGGTGCAGGCCGAAGCTGTTGCCGACCTTATTCATGCACAAAGCGACCGCGCCGCCAAAGCCGCACTCGAACAACTTGAAGGCGGACTCAGCAAACAGTTCAACGCGCTCTACGACGGACTCATGGAAACCGCCGCCGACATCGAAACCACGCTCGACTTCGTGGAAGACGAACTGCCGGAAGACGTTTTTCCAAACCTTGGAAAAAAACTCGATGCAAGTTTCCAAACCTTGGAAACCCTGCTCGCCACCTGGGACGAGGGCCGCCTGCTGCGCGAAGGCGCGCGCGTCGTTATCATGGGCCGCCCCAACGCCGGCAAATCCACACTCTTCAACGCGCTGCTTGGAAGCGACCGCGCCATCGTCACCGCAATTGCCGGAACCACGCGCGACATCATCGAAGAATCCTTCGTCCTCGACGGCGTGCCGCTACGGATTCTCGACACCGCCGGACTGCGCGAAACGGAATGTTTGATTGAACAGGAAGGCATCCGCCGCGCCCGCGCCCATTCCGTATCCGCCGACATCGCCCTCTATCTCATCGACTCCTCGCAACCGGTTTCGGCTGAAGACCAGGAGCACCTCCTCAAACTTGATCCAAAACGAACCGTTGTTGTCCTTAACAAAGCAGACTCCCGCCATCCAAATTTCCAATTTCCAATTTCCAATTTCCAATCACTGGAATCTTCACTGATATCCGGTGCGGGAGTTGCGGATTTAAAAGCCGCCATCGCGGCCAAGCTGGAGGCCGGTGTGAATTTAAATGCGCCCGCTCATGCAGTGATTTCTGAACGTCACCGCAATCTGCTGGAGCTGGCGAAAGTGGAACTGATTTCGGCGCGCGGGCAGGTTTCCGAGGGCGGGGAAGAAGCGGCGGCTCAGGCGGCCGATCATCTGCGCGCCGCGCTCGAAGCACTCGGACAAGTCACCGGACGGGTCTATCACAACGAACTGCTCGACAACGTCTTCTCCCGCTTCTGCATCGGCAAGTAAAGAGAGTGGATTTGTGAACCGGAGGAATATTGGATTACTGAGGAGTCCTCATCATTCCATTAATCCTGTATTCCAACGTTCCAATCTTCAGATGTGCTTGAGAGCGGCCTTGCCGATGGAATAGACGTTGAAGCCGATCTTGTAGAGTGCTTTGTGGTCGAGATGGTTGCGGCCGTCGAACAGGAATGCGGGCTGCACCATGCCGTCGAAAATTTTCTGATAGTCGAGCATTCTGTAGTCTTTCCACTCGGTCAGTAGAGCGACCGCGTGCGCACCCTTGGCCG
>JAQUXG010000152.1 GCA_028692515.1 Kiritimatiellales bacterium
CACTATTATTTAAAACGCTCTAACGAACCATGCGGCGCTCCTTGAGCTATGCAGGTCAAGAGTGAACGAAGGAGCTGCCCTTGGTTGCCTTCTGTAAAAACTCTCCGCTTCCGGGTTCAGCCGATTGCGCCGACGAACGAGACTATTCGTAGCGCAGGGCTTCGATCGGGTCGAGTTTGGAGGCTTTCATGGCGGGCCAGAGGCCGAAGAAGATGCCGATGAAGACCGAGAAGCCGAAGGCGACGATGATGGAGAGATTATTAATTTCCATCGGCCAGCCCGCGCCTTTGGCCATTCCCAGACTGAGGCCGACGCCCAGTGCCAACCCCGATAGTCCGCCCAACAGGCTGATCGCGAGGGCTTCGATCAGAAATTGCGCCATGATGTCCTGCCGCCGTGCGCCGATGGCTTTGCGCAGGCCGATCTCGCGGGTGCGTTCGGTGACGGAGACGAGCATGATGTTCATGATGCCGATGCCTCCGACGATGAGCGATATGCCCGCGATGCTGGCGAGCAAGATGGACATGATTTTTGTCGTAGAACCGAGTGCCGCCTGGATCTCCGCCATGTTGCGGATGTCGAACGGATTTTCGTTCGGGTTGCGGTTGTGGCGGGCGGACATGAGATCCTGAATGTCGTCCTGCGCCTGCGGGATGTTTCCCACTTTGTCGATTTCCGCATCGATGCCGTCAACGTAGCGCTTGCCGAAGAGACGGTACATGGCGGTGGTGATGGGAATCCGGACGGTGTCATCTTGGTCGTGGAAGGCGTTAGCGCCCCGTTCGGGAAGTACGCCGACGATTTGATAGGCGCGACGGTTGATGCGAATGGTTTTGCCGATCGGGTTTTCGTTTTCACCGAAAAGGTTTCTAAGCGGCGTCATGCCGATGACGGCGACTTGCGCGCGATTGGCTATGTCTTCGTCGGTAATGTAACGTCCAAGCATTGGAACTTCGGCGCGCATCGGGGCATAGTCGGGAGAAACCCCGTAGGTTTGGGTGGCCCAGTTTTTTGAGCCGTACTGGAGTTGCACGTTGCCGCGGACGTTGGATGCCGCGCTTTTGACATGCGGCAACTGCGCGATGGCCGCAGTGTCTTCGAGCGCCATCCGTGAAATATCGCCGGCGGCCAGTTGTACGCCCTGGCTGCTGCGCGAAGCGGGGCGGATGCTGAGCAGATTGGAGCCGAGACGCGCGAGCTGTTCGTTGACGGAGGCTTTGGCGCCGAGCGCGAGCGAAACCATTGCGATGACGGCGGCGACGCCGATCAGAATGCCAAGCGCGGAGAGAAAGGTGCGCGCTTTATTATGCCAAAGCGCCCGCAGGCTCTGGCGGGTGAGGGCGGTGCCTTCGCGAAGCATGGCCAGCCAGCTCCGCTTTTTGGATCCCTCGCGAAGGAGTTCGAGGACATCTTCTCCGGCTTCGGTATTGATCACCGGCGTTTCGTTACGGCGGTCTTCCTGGATTTCACCGTCGCGGATCGTGATGATGCGGTCGGCGTGTTCGGCTACTTCGACGTCGTGTGTGACGAGCACGATGGTGAGGCCCTGTTTATGCAGCGCACGGAAGAGCGCCATAATGTCCTGAGAACTTTTTGAGTCAAGGTTTCCGGTCGGTTCGTCGGCGAGAATGATGGAGGGGTTGTTGACGAGCGCGCGGGCGATGGCGACGCGCTGCTGCTGTCCCCCGGACAGCTCGTTGGGACAATGGTGCATTCGATCGCCGAGGCCGACGAGTTCAAGCATTTTTTGTCCGCGATGACCCGCCGTGGTGTTTCCTGAATAGAGCAGGGGCAGGTTGACGTTTTCCTGTGCGGAAGCACGCTTGAGCAGGTTGAACTGCTGAAAAATAAAGCCGATGGTGCGGTTACGCAACCGCGCGGTCTGCGTATCGGAAAGACCGGTTACGTTTTGGTCGTCGATTTCGTACGTTCCGCTGTCGGGCCGGTCGAGCAGGCCGATGGTGTGCATCAGTGTCGATTTTCCGGATCCGGATGTGCCAATGATGGCAATGAATTCCCCGTGTTCAACGGTGAGCGACACGTTGCGCAGGGCGTGTACGGTGTACTCGCCCATTTGATAGCTTTTGCAGATATTGCTTAAACGAAGCATGGCGGCTAGTGCGGTCCTTCCTGCGGGCGCGCGGTTGCATTATTTGATCGCGTGCTGGAGCTGGAGCGTCCCGGCATAAACGGATTCGAGCTGGCTTCTTTTTTGCGGATAATCTGCGGAATCAGCACTTCATCGCCGACCTTCAGGCCTTGGGTGATTTCCGTAAAGGAGTTTTCGCTAAGGCCGGTTTGAACCGGTCTGGCTACGGGCTCTTCGCCGTCTTTGGCTGGCAGGCGGACGAACGGTTTACCTTTGCTGTATTCAAGCGCCGCGGTCGGAACGACCGGCACATCTCTGTGTTCTTCTATCAGGAAGGTCAGCGTGGCGGTCATGCCGCTGCGGGCGAAATTCGGCAGATTCTCCGGCGACACATCCACTTCATACATCGTTACATTGCTGACGACTTTCGAGTCGTAGGCGATGCTTTTGACCGAACCGTCAAACGCCTCATCCGGATAGGCATCGAGACGGACATTTACCGACTGGCCCGCAAAAATGGAGCCGATATCGGTTTCGTCCACCTGCCCGACAATGATCAGCCGGTCGGCAATCACAATGACCGCACTGCTCGACGTGATGGTTTGTCCCGGCTCCAGAGAGCGGACAATCACCGTTCCGCTCAGCGGTGCGACCAGCGGTGCCGCTTTATACAGATCCTCCCAGTACTTCACCTCTGCTTCACCCTTGGCGCGGGCGGTATCGAGCAGGGTGGCGCGTTCCGTCGAGCTGATCCAGGCGACCGTCTGGCCTTTTTGAACCATATCCCCTTCGTTCACCAGCAGCTCTTCGAGGCGTCCCGAGATCGGAGATTTGACCTCCAGCCGGTTTTCCGGCCGCACTTCGCCGGTGCTGTCAATCGTGCGCTGCAGTGTTCTTTGTTCGACCTTCGCTGGCATAAATTTCTGAGCTTCAGCTTTTGCAGCGACCTCGTTCTGATGTTTTTTATAAAACCAGAACCCGCCGCCGGCCAGAGCCAGTACGACCAAAATAAAAAATGTCTTTTTCATAGTAAATTCCTCGTTATCAGAGCTAAGGAGTCGGGGGTCAGAAATCAGGAGTCAGTAAAAACTTGTTCGGGCTCTTTATCATCGATCCAGGCATCTTTCCAATTTCATGGTTCAATGCTGTCATTTCTGCATGTTTCTCAAGCGTTATATAACCGCAGTCGCGGGCAAAATCTAGCGACGTTTCTGTCTCAGAGTTCTCGCCGTCGCAGTCGGTGAGTTTGCTTATAAAATGTGCTACATACCGGCGCTTGGCCCAGGCTTCCCGCAAATTCATCGGAACCGAACGTGATGACCGCCTGCCTTGACTGGTCAGTGCATATCGTTCGTCTGTCGGGAAGAGCTTGCTGATTTCAAAGAAGTTCATGGCCTGCAGATAGGATTTCTTATACCCCTCCAGCTCTTTGACATTCTGAACCGCCATGGTTTTCCTCCTTGATCCCTGACCCCTGTTACCTGATTCCTGAAATTCCCATCGCATTCTGCCAGGCGGCTTCGGCCTGATCGGCCGTGCGGCGGCTGGACAGCCAGCTTCTCTGGGCGGTAATCAGCTGGGTTTCAATCGTGTCCCAATCCTGAAAGCTGACCAGTCCCTGCTCATACTGAGTCCGCGCCACGGTGGCGCGGGTTTCGGCGGCGAGCAGTTGCGCATCCTGCACGCTCATGGCGGCGAACCCGCTGCGGTAGCTATTGAGCGCGGTTTGCAGGTCGTTCATCAGGCTGAGCATGGTTTTTTCCGTGGTCAGCCGCGACTGCTCGCGCTTCAGACCGGAGACAATGATGTCTTGCGAAAGCTGTCCGCCGGTGAAGAGCGGCAGCGAAATGGCGATGCCGGTGTCCCAGCCTTCACGTTTAATGTCATTATTGCCGGATCCCGACAGGCTGGCGGAGGCGGTGATTTTAGGGAAGCGTGCGCTGCGGGTGACAATGAAGCCCTGTTCGGCGGCTTTAAGGTTGGCCTCTGCAGAATGATACGACGGAGTCTGACGAGCCAGTTCATCCAGCGAAACACCGGTCGGCGGCTCAGCGGCCTGAAGTTTTCCATCGAGCAGGAACGGGGCAAACTCACGCTGTTTCATCAGGCCGGCCAGTTTGCGGCGGGCCAGCTCCAGAGCCCGCTCCGCCTCGCTGACATTGTATTGCGCGTCGGTCAATTGCGCCTGTTTGAGCAATAACGACCCTTTGTGTTCGCGGCCGCCTTCATAGCGCATTTCCACCAGTTTAACGCTGCCTGCGCGGCGCTCCGCGATGCTTTGGGTCAGCGTCAGCAGTTCCTGCGCGTAGAGCTGGTCGGTGAAGGCTTTGCGGAGGTCATACTGAATATTGGAGCAGGTCTGATCGAAATTTGCCTTTTCGGCATAGAGCTCGGCTTCCGTCTGAGTAACCCGCGCACGGTTGCCGAACCCGTCAAAAATCGTATAGCTGGCACTGATCGAAGCGGACAGGCTTTCTCCGTTCTCCCAGTGATTGGTTCCCGCGGTGAGATCTTTGCTTCCGCTGACAGACCGGCTGGCGCTCGCCTTCACATTTGGATAATAGACTGACTGCTGGGACTTCAGTTGGGCTTCCGCCTCTTTCAACTTCAGACGGGCAATGGAGAGATCGAGATTGTTTTCAACTGTCTTGGCATAACAGTCCTGCCAGGTCAGCATCGTTTCAGCACAAAGCGATCCCGCTAAAAAAAGCAGGATGGCCGCAACG
>JAQUXG010000153.1 GCA_028692515.1 Kiritimatiellales bacterium
TTTTTTGAACACGTTCCATGCGGATGCACCGAACAGCACGCCGATGTTCATGAGCGAGCCGTATTTGCAGGCTTTGATGACATCGAGGATCGTGTCGTCAATGTCGGCAACCGGATCGGCCGCATCGTTCCAGGTGGCGGCAGCGCCGGGGCCGATGGCTTCGACCGCAAGGTCGATGACCGATTTTTCGTGCGCCAGTGCGGCGACTTCGGCGACGGCAACCGCTCCTTCGCGGAGCATGTTTTCGAGCCCCTCAGCTTCGAGCTGCTCGAGATTATCCACCGGATAGTCGAGAGCATGGGGCTCGCAGTTGAAGGTGGCGTCGGTCACTTCGAAGCGCAATTCGGACGCGCGGCCCCCAAGCGTCCGAAGGGTCTTCGGAATGTGGAACCGATGTTTCTCGGTGTACTTTTTGAACCGCCCGGTTGAGGTCGGGACTTCAATGGTCGGGGCAATGAAGTCAGCCACGGGCATGATGGCGCTTTGAGCGGCACCCTGCGCGAACTGGCGAAGCATGGGATTGGAACTGATGGTCTGTAGACGGGACATGATTTTCTCCTTTGGTTAAAAATTACGGTTAGGAAACGGTGACGGTTCCGAGGTTGGCGGGACGGGCGAGCACGAGCTGACCGTCCACACCCTTTTCTTCGGCAATGGCAACGACACGATAGGTGCCGGCGGCACCAGGAAGCGTAGTCACTTTTCCGGCCTGCCCTTGGACTGCCGGATCGGCCAGTACGAGCTTGTCCCCCGGGAAGCACGTTCCAACAAGGTGAAGGCGCACGTTAGCGGCGGGCGACAGAGGAAGGAAATAGCCGGTTTTGTCTGCGGCAGCGCCTTCGAGCACCAGATAGAGCGCGAGATCGCTTTGGGCATCCGGCAAGAACATCCTCGGTTCCACGAGGTTGTGGAAGAGAACCACAAGGTGGTCGTTGGCAGCGGTGAGGTCTTCGCCGCAGTTGAACGGGACGGGACCGAATTTTACATTGGACTGGGACATGGTATTTCTCCTTTTTGGTTAATCAGTGAATTCCTGTTCGGCGCGGCGAAAGGCATCGGTGTAGACAATTCCTTCGGCCTTCATGATCTCGGCGGCACGGTTGCGAATCTTGACCGCTCTGGATTCAGAGGCGGAGGCGTCACGGTTTCGTGTCGCCGCAACCTTTGAATCGCGGTTGTGAAGCGGGCGGCGGGAATCCGCAGCCGTCGAAACGGCAGGCTTTTGAGTTTTCAGGTTTTTGAATACCGCCTCGGTCAGTTCGCGGTTTTCAATAAACCGGGCGCGGACTTCATCGCGGTTTTCGATCAGGGCGGCGTTGGCTTCGCAGAAGGCATCGGCGTCCGCTTCGAGTTGGGCGGCCTGCTGGTCGGCGAGCGAGCTTTCGGCGGTTTCGGCCCGGTTGGTCAGCGCGGCGACTTCGTCCGCCGTAGCCATGTTTTCAATGGCGGCGATCAGATCGGCCTCGGCGGTATCGGCGGGCAGATTCAGTTTATTCAGCAAAGCATCAATGACAGGTTGCATATGGATCTCCTTATTTGTGTTTCTGGCCAAAGGTGAAAAATCAAACGGGGAACCAGTGCCGGGTGTCGGGTGGCGGGTGGCAGAAGTGCCCGTACGGGAATTTGAGAGCGGCAAAATGCCTTTGAGATTCGGGTCGTTGGTCACGGCGGCATTCAAAAGGCGCACCGGGCGCAGGCGGTCGTTGCCAAGGTCTTCGCAGTCCGACTTCGCCCAGACCGGAGAGAGAAAGCGGTAGCGCCCGCCACGGACGGCCGTCTCTCCAACATCAGACCATCTGATGTTTGCGTAGAGGCCGCCGTGGGGATTGTGAGTTGTGGCAAGTGAACTGTTGGATGTGGGAGAAATGAATTTGAGGTCGGTGATCCAGCCTGCCGCCTCAGAGTGTTTGGCGGCATCGAGTGAGAAATGATCGAAGTCGATCAGCAGACCGGGAAAATTGCCGGAAGCGTTTTTGACGGTTTCAAATGCTGAAACCATCCGGGCGCAGGCCGCCTCGTCAATCACCTGAGTGACTCCGGCGGCGGCATGGGGAAACTCACCCAGCGGGGCGAGCTGATACCAGCCGTCGGCGGGCAGTTCGAAATTTCGGTTTAAAATCAGATTCATGCCCCAAGGGCAAAAATCAAACGAACGGGTTACGCCCGGGTTATTGGAGATTCGTTATTGGTTATTGGGAGAATAGAGTTCGCCACAAGAAGCACAAAAACAGAAAAATAATGTTGTCACACTATTGTGACATAGTGTTTATATATCTGTGCAACAAAGGAGTGGTCATGCATCAAAGGATTACGCAAATACTGGATTGTTTGAACAGAACCGAGACGCGGGCAACTTACGGGGCGCTACGCGATTTTCTCGGGCTGGACTTGAGGCCCAATTGGAAAGAGTTACTTGGGGAGAATCGGCCCTACTGTTCATGGATCGTAAGGAAATCTAACGGAAAGCCGTCAAGGTATACGCCGGAAGAAATCCATCCGAATCTGGAATCCCATCCACTCACTATCACCACTGCCGCTAAACTTGAGGAGTTCTTAAATGAAAACAAAATTTGACGTGCCCGATTGTCTGGGAAATAACTGTGCGGTTTTGTGCCCTGCCTGTGGCAAGGCCTATTGTGTTTCCGGCTTTCTGAACAAGAAAGCTCCTCGAAAATGCCCGCATTGCGGAGAGTCAGAAATCAGTTTCCCAGCAGCAAAAGAAATTTGGAATGCTTGCGATCACAAACCGGAAATCGATCCCGAACAGAAATCCAACCGACTTATTTTTAAAAAAGAATGGTTAGGCTACGATGTCTGGGTAACCTTTACCGAAGACGGTACCACGTATCGTTATCCGCACGATCAGCTTCTGCAAACTTTCATTAGCCGCCTGGGGATCATTGAAAACACAAAGTCGTGGAAAGGCAACGGTCTCTACCACTTTCCCCGCCTGAGCGAAGCGCAAAAGAAAATTTTAGAGCGATACATAGTGAAATAGACAGGCAAGAAACATTGTCCTACTTTGTTTGTTCGAGGGTGTATCCGGTCTTTTCGGAGAGTTCGGCGGGATCAATCTGCATTCCGGCGGACTTGAGGTCGATGGCATCCTGCACGACCTGAGAGGTTGCATGATTGAGGCCGGGCGAAAACTCGAAGTAAGCCAGCGGCGGCTGGCCGGGAAAGAATTCAGCGAGAAGCGGCACATCAATTGCGTTCTGCAAAACACCCGCGAGGGTGACGGCATCGGATTTGGCGATCTGTAAGAAGCTGTCCTGATGGGCGTTGCCGGCCAGCGTCCCGCTGCCGGGAGCGGAGAGCATGGTGAGCAGCCCGCCGGTTGCGGCGATGGTAATCTGCTCGTCGAGATATTTGATCTGCTCCTGAAACGGCGGTTTCTCGCCCCCGCCGGTCACAAACTTGATGTCGCTCTCATGCGGAAGGAATCCTCGTCCGTTGGAAAGAATCTGTTCGGCGATAGCCTGATATTCTTTTTGCTTGGCCTCGTCGGCGTTGGGCGGCCCGACCAGAAAAATTGACGGGATGCCGTAAACCGACAGGAACGAATCCCAGTCTGACTGCGACAGATTTTTGCGCAGATAGAGCACACTGAGGATGCGGTCGAGCGCGGCGGTTTCGAGGGTGACAAAGTTTGCCGGATCAATCGGCGTCCCCCGGCGATAACCGGAAACAGCACCGGCATTGTATTCCCAATCGCCGAACAGGCCGTCACGAACCCAGAACCACTGCTCGACGGGCTCAAGACGTTCGATTAGGCCCCCGGATGTCCAATGTTTTTCAAGGTGGGCGAAGCCGCGGAAAAAGCCGGTGAAGAGAAACGAGACGGCTTCGCGGAAGTTGTCGATGTTATCGTACACCATGCGCAGAAAGTCGGCCTGCTCCTGGGCGAGCGGATCGTCGGTAGCCTGTGAGACGACGCGCACATCCCAGTCGAGGGAGAGCAGCGCGGCGCGGCGGCGCTGGATGACCGAATGGATCATCGCGTCGGAGCGTTCCATGTAATAGTAGAACCATTGCAGGTCGGCGTACTCGCCGCGCTCGCCGGATTCCTGCAGGGCGACAAGCCGCGGCATATTCAATCCGCGCAGCGGGTTGGTGGAGTCGCGGTAGCCGTGGTCTTTGGTTGAGCAGATGTAGCGCATGATTTTCCCCGTAAAACGATTTGGCCTAAGGGGAAAAATCAAATGGGTCGGTGCAGAACGTCAGGTTCCGGGTAAGCCAAATATCAATCACTGAGCAGCAATCGAAATCACACGAAAAAAATCATATGCAAGCGAATGCAATTTTTTTTATTGACGCTGCAAATTGGCGTGATAGCCTCTGCGCAGAAATCAAGGAAAGGAATCCAGCACTATGAGCAAACACATGAATCTTGATAACGCGAATGCAAAAACAGAGTTCCTTGAATCCATTACGGCTTCAAACTGCGGGGAAAAACTAACGCTTGCAAGGGATGCAATGGCCATAACTCGCCGGGAGCTTGCTTCGATAATTGGGTGCAGCGAAGCGACAATCAGCAGAATTGAGGCTGGAAAGACAAAGCCGACGATAGACTTCATGAACCGGCTCCGGGCTCTTGTTCTTATCGGTCAGTCAAAATTCAAATCTTTAAGTTCAAAGGATAAGGAAAAAACAATTGAGTTCGTAAGTGCTACCAGTGCGGCTGGTGCCGGATTTGGTGCCGCAATGGCAGCGGTTTCCGCTAGCGGAACGGTTGTCGGGCTCTCGGCCGCGGGCGTTGCCTCCGGCTTAAGTGCCATCGGAGGGACAATTCTTGGCGGCGCAGTGCTGGTT
>JAQUXG010000154.1 GCA_028692515.1 Kiritimatiellales bacterium
TCGATAAGGCGCGCTACGAAAACTTTATCCGCATGCGCAAGGAAGCCGCCACCGCCAAGCAATCCCTGCGGGAACAAGGCTGGAAAAACAAATAAGGTTCTCCCCTCGAATCTTAACGAATTCGCACCAGAGCATTTTTAGAAATATTGTAGCCGTTATTGTAGACGAGGCTTCCAGCCTCGTTCGGAAAATATACACGTGCCGCACATGCAAACGAGGCTGGAAGCCTCGTCTACGCAAAACTACCCAGAATTTGTACGGCTACAGTTCTTCTGAATTGGCTCTAGTGGAGTGACTGGAAAAGAGAGCTTCCGTGGTGCCGATTGTGTTGCAATTAATGTTTTTTGTTTCATGGCATCCTCCTCTTTGGTTAGTTGTTATTAATTTCCAACGTATAATGAGTGGCTGGGTGTTTTTGCCGGTTCTTTCTCGGGAGTCAGCCTGCCGGCCGCCTTAATTTTTCGCAAGAAGTACGGCAAAGTATTTATTTGAAATATCTTTTCTGTTTAATGCGCGTGTCATGTGATGGGAACATATCCAGAGGGTTCAATATTAAAACGGGGCCACGGTACTTCTTAAATGGGAAAATTTACTCCTTTTGATACCATAATATGTGCCGGTCATATATCCATAGTGTTGAGGACGATTAGATATGCAAAACATTGATTTGCAGCTACTTGCAAATTTCATTTGTACGTGTAACACCCTGCGGCTGAAAAAGCACAGCAAAACGTGTTGCGCGACCTCTTTCACTTCGCTCAAGTCCGAAACCGGAAATCCTGCCTGTCTCTGCGCTTGAACATTTCCGCCCTCCGTGTAGGCTCTCCCGCATGGCTGCAAAAACCGATAAAAAAGAAGGCGCCTCCAGTCTCGAGGCGGTGCTCGCTGGAATTAAAAAACAATATGGAGACGGAGCGATTATTCGTCTTGGCGACGAAGCCGGTCCGAAGAAAATACCGTGTATTTCGACCGGCGCGCTGACGCTGGATATCGCGCTGGGCATCGGCGGCGTGCCGCGCGGCCGCGTGATCGAAATTTTCGGCCCGGAGTCGTCCGGTAAAACCACGCTGGTTTCCCACATTATTGCCAACGTCCAGAAAGAGGGCGGTACGGCGGCGTTTATTGATACGGAGCATGCGCTGGATCCGGGGTATGCGCAGAAGATCGGTGTGAACCTGAATGATCTGCTGGTTTCGCAACCCGACTCCGGCGAAGAAGCACTCAATATTTGCGAGGCGCTGGTGAAGAGCAATTCGATTGATGTGGTTGTGCTGGACTCGGTTGCCGCACTCGCGCCGCGCGCCGAGCTTGACGGCGAGATGGGCCAGTCGCACGTTGGTTTGCAGGCGCGTCTGATGTCTCAGGCGTTGCGCAAGCTGACTTCGGCGATTGCCCGCTCGAACTGCTGCTGTATTTTCACCAACCAGATCCGCGAAAAGGTCGGCGTGATGTTCGGCAGCCCCGAAACAACGCCCGGCGGACGCGCGCTGAAGTTTTATTCCTCTGTGCGCCTCGACATTCGCCGGATCGGTCAGCTGAAAAATACCGACGGCTCGGTCTATGGCAACCGCACCAAGGTGAAGGTGGTCAAAAACAAAGTGGCTCCGCCGTTTACGATGGCTGAGTTCGATATTCTTTATGCCGAAGGCATTTCGTGGACCGGTTCGATCGTCGATGCCGGAACCGACTGCGGGATCATTGAAAAGAAAGGCTCATGGCTTTCGTACAACGGTCAGCAACTCGGGCAGGGTCGCGAAGGGGCGCGCAAGTCACTGATGGAAGACAAGAAGCTTGCCGATGAACTGGCCGATAAGATCAAAGCCGTTGCCAAGGCTAAAACGGACGGCTCGGAATAATCAGATTGGATTGTTGGAAGGGTGGATTGATGGATTACTGGAAAACATCTCTGGTTTGTTGCAGTCTGATCTGCCTGATGCTCACCGGCTGCAAGGAGTCGCCTTTTGATGGTGCGAAGGCGATGGCTGAGACCGAGGCGCTGGTCGGCATTGTACCGCGTGATGCGGGCGGCGGCGGCGCGCGGCGCGCAGCGGTGATGCTGGACGGCAAGCTGAAGGCTCTCGGGATCAAGACCACGATCGACACCTTTTCTGAAGAGACGCCAAACGGCAAAATGTTTTTTAATAACGTGCTGGGACGCATTCCCGGAAAGACAAAGCGGCTGATTGTGCTCGTTTCACATTTCGACACCAAGAGCGGCATTTCCAAAGATTTTCAGGGTGCCAACGATTCCGGTTCCAGTTCCGGCGTATTGATGGAGCTGGCGCGGGTTCTGCAGGAGCGCGGTCCGTATGAAACCGAATTTCTGATTGCGTTTGTGGATGGCGAGGAGTGCCGCACTCAGTACGGCCCGCACGATGGACTGCACGGCAGCCGCCATCTGGCGAAGCAGATCTACGACGCGGGCGGCGCAAAGATGGTCGAGGCGGTGGTTGTACTGGATATGGTCGGCGATAAAGATCTGAACATTTCCATTCCGCAGAACAGCACGCGCAAACTGGTTAAGGAGCTGTTTTTTGCGGCGCACGAGCTGGGTGTCCGTCCGCAGTTCCGTATCGGCCCCGGTAATATTCTCGACGACCATGTGCCGTTCCAAATCGCCGGTATGCCGGCGGTTGATGTGATCGATTTCGACTACGGTTCCGCGTCCGGCAAGAACGACTATTGGCACACAGCCAGCGACACGCTCGATAAGCTATCGATTAAAAGTTTACAGACCGTGGGCGATGTGGTGCTGAAGATGATCGAGAATTTCCAGTAAGTTCCTGTCTTATTGAAGCGGCAGAGATTTTCCGGTTGTGAAGAGAAGATCCGCCTGAGCGGAATAGATTGCCCGGATCAATTGCAACTGGCGGTAGTCATCTTTTACGATCCATTCTTCCAGCTTGATCCGGTCGAGTGGCGCGGAGGGGGCGAGTTCCTGAAGTTTTTTAATTTCGCGGCGGGTTGCGTCAATCAGGCCGGCCTGTTTTTTGCGGTAATCCGCCAGTTCCTGCACGGCTCGTTCGAGTGATTTTTCCGCCTCGGCGGCCTGGGCTGAAACCGCCTGTTCAGAAAGCGTAAGAGCGGTTTGCCTCAAGAACTGTGCGGTTGCGGCCTGTTGTTTTTTTGTGCTGCTGCGCGAGAAAACCGGAATGCTGACGGCTACTTGGATATCCCACGCATCGGACTGTTCGGAATAGCCGGTTTGTACGAATGTGAGCCAGGGAATCTGTTCGGCCTGGACTTGTTTCAGTTGTGAGTCCGCCTGCTGAAGCTGCGCTTTGAGCAGGTGGAGATCCGGCCGGTTGGCAAGCGCGGATTCAGCCGCCGGTTCAGTGCGGATCGAAGTGAATGGCGCGGAGAGATCGAGGGGTTGCGTCCGGATCTGGTCGGCGGGGAGCCCGGTTTGCGCGGCCAGCCGGCTTTTCATGACCGAACAGTTCCAGCGGGCTGTGCGTTCGGCCTGTTCCGTTTCGCGCAATTCCCAGCGGAGCGTTAAGGATTCGCTCGATGTTTCCAGAGATGCAGAGGCGCGCTGGTTCGACAGGGCGGCCACTTCTTTTTTGATGGCGGTTGAACGGGCCGCCAGCAAAATCTCGGTTTCGAGACATTGGAGTTCGCGGTAGGATCGATACACTGCGGTTGCCGTTTCCGTCTCGGCGATTTGGCAGTCCGCCTCGGCGATGGCGGTCAGCGAGGCGGTTGCCATCCGGTCGGCTTTGACCTGCCATGGGCTTGAAGGATAAAACCGCAGCGCGGAGTCCAGGTAGTGTTGCTCCAGATCTATGCCGGTGTTAAAGCGCAGTTCCGGATCCCGCCAGACGATCGGGGCGTTCTGCTGCATCTGCGCCAGTTGCAGTGCATTTTTTTTGGGCAGAAGCCGCAGGTCGTTCTGGATCGCCAGTTCAATGGCGCGGTTCAGGGTTAGCTCCGGCGGGGTTTCTTCCGCACACAGACCGGGGAGTTCCGGCAGAAGAACAAGGGCTGTGATGACCGCGATGCGGGGCAGGTTGATCGGCTTCATTGGGCTTGTTCTTTTCGAATCAGATTGCGGAAGATCTGAAGTGTCCACGGACGTCTCAGGTTGATTTGGATTTCTTCGCCGGGGAGCAATACCGCGCCGGGTTCCGGGATCAGGATGACGCGCCGGCCCCGATAGGTTCTTTGCGGAACCGGGTTGACGCGGCCTGGAAGATTAAAAATTTCAGGCGTTAAGGCGACGACTTTGGCCCGGACGGTTTCCCCATATCCGGAGGCCGGGGTTAAGTAGGCATCCATTCCAATGTAAACATCCCGCGCATTGCTTTCGGAGAGGAATCCTTCTACGGATGTTTCCCGGTTGATCACAGAATAGAGTACCGGATCGCCGCTCTGGACGATATCGCCCGGAGAGTGAAGAAGCCGGGAGACCACGCCGTCAGCCTGCGCGCGCAGGGTGCAGTTTTCGATCCGCATATCCAGCAGCCGGATTTTTTTCTCGAGCTCGGCGGAATCGATGGAGGACTGCAGCGTTTTCTGTTTAATACGCAGAGCCTGAAGCTCCTGTTCGCTGACCAGCTGCTGTTTTAACAGCGGCTCGAGCCGGCTGACTTCTGCGGAGACGGCGGCCAGTTCGCCGTGCAGGGCGGTGTCGGAGGCTTCCACGACATCTTTTTCCGCTTTCAGCAGGGATGTATCCATTTGCGCCAGCGGAGCGCCTTTGACGACCGGATCGCCGGTTTTAACGTAAAAGCCCGTCAGACGCCCCGGTTCCAGCGGGGCGGCGTTGTCGATGGTTGTGACGACGACGC
>JAQUXG010000002.1 GCA_028692515.1 Kiritimatiellales bacterium
CCGGAGCCGCCGCCTCCGGAACCTCAGCAGAGGGTAGAAACTCCGGCGCAGGTTACGCAGGAAGCGTCCGCGCCAGCGGCTCCGCCGGTCGATCGCAACGTTCTGCTCGACTGGGTGCGGGAACAGATTGAGAAGGAAAAATATTATCCGCCCGCCGCGCGCAACGCCGGCTTTGAAGGAAAATTTGTCCTGTCGGTCAAAATCGGGATGGATGGAAAAATTTCAGAAGCTTTGGTGGTGGACGGGAAGGGCCATCCGATGCTGCGTCGGTCGCTGGAAAAAATCATGGCCGGTTTGATTGGCCGCGATTCCGGGCGGATGATTTATGAATCGGTCGAACTGCCGTTCGAATTCGAATTCAAGCTGAACTAGGCAACTGCGTTGCGGCACAGCGCTTCGCGGCGCAAGGGGGGAAGAACTCTCCGAGCATTGGAAAAGTGTTGGCCACGAAAAACACAAAAAGCCACCAAAGGTTACCCCGCCAGCAGCGGGGTTCCGAATATTGGAAGAATCTTCAACACGGAAAACACAGACCACACGGAAATTTCCAATGATTGGAAAGTTTTACCGCAGATGAACGCGGAGGGGTAACGCTGGCCGTGAATAAATTCCAAACATCATGTCGCGCCGAAGCCCAGCGAAGGCGGATGGAAAGTTGCTAGATTGCGGGATCCCGTCTCGTAGGCTCGATTCTGGAAACAAAGATGCCTTGCCCTTATCTTGACATCAGCTGAAATACTATTTATATAAACACTGTTTTTTATAACAGTATATAAAGTAGGCAATGAAAGAACTGACCGCCAGACAGGCTGAAATCCATGACTTCATGGTTTGTTGGCAACGGGATAATGGCTTCCCTCCATCACAGGAAGAAATTCGTGACCATTTTGGGTTTGCGAGTCCTAATGCCGTCCGAAGCCATCTGGCACTGATAGCAAAGAAGGGTCTTATCTGCCTGAACGCAGGCAAAGCACGTGGTATTCAGCTGAAAACCTCGACACTGAGCGAGATGGGATCGAGTGACAAATCAATTCCAATCGTTGGAACCATCGCTGCCGGGGAACCGATTTTAGCAGAGCAAAATATCGAGAATCTATTGCCCATTCCCCGCGCTTTGTTTGGCGGAGGCGAACTGTTCGCCCTTCATGTAAAAGGCGACAGCATGGTACAGGCAGGCATTTTGAATGGCGACGTGGCGATTATCCGCAAGCAAAGCCATGTTGAAAACGGGGAGATTGGTGCGGTGCTTCTAGGGCAAGATGCCACGTTAAAGCGGGTTTTTCTGACCTCCGGTTCCTTGCGGTTGAAAGCGGAAAACCCGACCTGCGATGATCTCGTTTACAATGAATCGAGTATTGAAAGCCCTCGCGTGATCGGTCGCTATCAGGGTATTGTTCGAACCTCTGGATTAGGAAGTGTTTTGTGAATATCGTCAATACAGCAAAAAATTACGGGTGTACTGATGTCGTCGATTTGGTGTGCGAGCCTACGCCAAGACATTTAGACTATCTCGACCTTGTAGGAAGAACTCCAAAGAAACAGTTAAGGGTCGAGGCCGTCGCTGAATTTCAGTCCAGACCCTTGCTATATCTGGTGTCGGAATCCCAAGCCAAAACCCATGGCGGCGATGCAATTCTAGAACTCCAGCAAATATTGGCAAATCGCGGAGAAAGAGCCTACTTGGGAATCCTGAGTCCCGGCGAATTGAATGTTTATCCCGTCAATTTGGATCGCACCGCATTGGACGTAGCAACAGGATATAAAATCGGTAAGAATGATCCCGCCGCCTGTCAGTTTTTCCAAGACATTGCCTGTGGGACATTCATCTTGGAAGGGCAGCCCACGACTGCAGATTATGTCTTTAAGACCATTCATGATCTGATGACGGAGTCGTCCAAGCGTTTGATCGGAAAGTTCGAATTGAATCCACTGGATGTATTATCGTTCCTTGGTCGTGCGCTGTTCTTCCGGTTCCTATGGGATCGAAGGATTGTTCGTCTACGGGAACTAGAGGACATTTGTCCCGGTGCCGCCGCGCCGAGCGACTGCTTCAGGAACGTGAAGAGTTGCGTGGCAACCTGCAAGTGGTTGGATGAAACCTTTAACGGCGACCTGCTGCCCTTGTCCGATACATATCAGAAGGTTTTTTCGGAAGCTGGTGACCAGACGGAACGGGAGTTGTTTCGGCATTTGCAGGCGATTATCGAGGGATGGGAGCATATTGGACAGGGGTCGTTCCAGCCGCAACTACCCATTGACTGGGGGGACTTCGATTTTTCCCATATTCCAATTGGTGTCTTGAGTCAGGTCTATGAAAATTTCAGTCGGGCGTGGGATGGAGAACAGGCCGTGGCAACAAGCGTTTTCTATACCCCGAAGAACATTGCGAGCTATTTGGTCGATGATGCATTCGAAGGTGTTTCGGAAAAGAGCTCTGCCAAAATATTAGATCCAAGTTGCGGCGCAGGCATCTTTCTAATTTTGGGATTCAGGAAGCTTGTCGCGGCACGTTGGGAGATAGAGGGAAAAAGACCCGATACAACAACAATACAATCAATCCTCTATAATCAAGTTCGGGGTTTTGACGTTAGCGAATCCGCTTTGCGTTTAGCGGCACTATCGCTCTACATCACCGCAATCGAACTGAATGACTCTCCCCGGCCTCCTAAAAAACTAAAGTTTCCCGACCCGCTCAAAAACCGGGTACTCTTCAATCATCGCAAATCGGAAGAGAAGGATTCTAAGCAATTTGTTCTAGGTAGTCTTCGCCCCGACCTTTCCTCCGATTTTAATGGCCAATTCGATCTGGTGATTGGAAATCCTCCATGGAGTCGCTTGAAGAGTGACAAGACCATTGAAAAGGCCGAAGCAAAAAAAATCAACCAAACGCACAACTCCGCATTCACGAAAATCACACGAGAGGCCTTGGTTGATCGTGGTTTTTCCGATGTGGCAAAAAACTATACAAATCCTGACAACAATCCTGACCTTCCGTTTTTATGGGCGGCTACAAGGTGGGCAAAGCCAAAAGCCATTATTGCCATGACATTGCCAAGTCGCATTTTTCTAAAGCAGACGAAGCCGGGCATTCAGGCTTCAAATGCCATTTTGCGCGGTATTGAAATCACAGGAATCCTGAATGGTTCAAATCTTTCCGACACCGAAGTTTGGCCAAAGATGAATCAGCCTTTCATGCTGTTCTTTGCTCGGAACTCTGTGCCACAGAAAGACCATCGGTTTTATTTTTCCACCCCACACCTCGAGCAACAATTGAACGAAAAAGGGCGTATTAGAATCGACTATAGCTCCGCCAAGCCAGTTTCAGCTGATCAGATCGTTAAGCAACCATGGCTGCTTAAAACTCTGGCCACAGGTACTGCGTTAGACGCCGATGTTATGCGTAAACTGGAGGAATTGAAATGGCCAACGGTTAGGTCATTCTGGGATGACAATAATCTTTATTCTGGATTGGGCTATAACAGGTCTTCGGGGTTGAAACAGGAGCCTGCTGACTTCATGCTGGGTCTTCACGACTTTGTTCCTCCTGTGGACAACGGGTTTTCCGTGGATAACGAACGGTTTGCTGAGTTTGAGCCGAACTGGACGTCAGGAGCGCCTACATTACACCTTCCGCGAAGTTCTAGATTATACGCACCTCCTTTATTGATTATTCCCCAGTCTCCGGGAGAGTCCCGCAAATCGCCTAAATCATGGATTGTCAGACAACCTATTGCGTTTGACCAAAGCTATTACGGTTTTTCCGGACATGGGTTAAAATCTTCGACGCCTCCGATTGCATTATTGCATTTAATAACTCACTCCGACCTGTTTGCTTATCATGTGCTGATGACTAGTTCTAGAATGGGTGCTGAAAGAAGAACTTTTGTAAAAGATAATGTGGAGTGCTTCCCGTTCGCCAATACGGGAGAGCTATCGGAGAACCAACGAACGCGTCTGGTCGACCTGTCTCATCAGTTGGAACGGGCAGAAAAGAAGCCCTGGAAGGGAATAAACGATTTTATTTTCGATCTTTACGAACTGGATCAATATGACCGTCAGGTGGTTAAGGATACCTTGGAAGTTTCTGCGCCATACAAGAAATCGCGCAACCGAGCCAACGCTTCGCCCAAAAAGAGCGAGCGGGAAAAATTCTATGCCGAACTACAGAGGTTGCTTGCGCCATCTTTTGACGTAACCGGAGAAAAAGTCACTATCTGTGGAATCAGCCAGAATGCATCTATTGCACGATCTCCCTGGCAGTTATTCTGGGTGTCCTCATCAAGAAATACATCCACCCTTCAACAAGATTTACAGGGCCTGCTTCCACAAGTTTTGGAAAATGCCAACAAGCACGGATGTAGCCGCATGGTCGTCCATGGCGAGAACTGTTTGCTGGTGGGGATTCTTAGCCAATATCGCTACTGGACTCCTAGCCGAGCTCGTTTGTGTGCTTTGGATATTTTGCGGAACCATATGGATACATTTCCGGTGGAGAACGGCTGATGTCAATTGGCTTTTTCACAAAAGGAATCGACTTCGAACTGCCACATCCGCCGATCGATGTCAGGGTGGTTTTGCTAATTTGCAGGGTATTCCAAGAAGCATGGCTACTACTGAAAAAATATCCTCCGACCAACTTTAATATTCAAACGGCAGGTGAAGACACGATAACGGAAGTTCTGGTTGGAATTATTGAGAGTCGTCTGCGAATTTCCGGCGAGGTAGAGGGGTTCAGTAGTGCATTGTTTGGCAAGGTCATACGAGACTGTAAGATCACGAATTTCAACAAAGCAGCTCCCGACAAAATGCCAGATATTTTTTTCGATCTTCGCCGGGAACATTTGTCGGTTTTATCTGAACAGGACGGACTTTTTGTTGAGTGCAAGCCTGTCGATTTCGAACATCCTGTTTATTCTTGCTACTGCAAAAAAGGACTAATTCGCTTCGTGAATGGCGATTATGCATGGGCAATGCAGCAGGCGCTAATGGTTGGATATGTAAAGCATCCATACTCGTACACAAACCTCTCTACAGCCCTTGACCTTGAGGGTCATAAAATTGACCTAAATACAATAAGCCACTGTACGGGTGCTGGAGGAGTCCTGTATCAATCAGTGCATGATAGAACCTTTCAGTGGCTGGAAGATCGGGGCGTGGCCTGCTCAATAGAGGTTTCTCACCAATGGCTTCCCTTATAGTGGTGCCGGTGCCGGGGTCAGGCCGATAATTTAATAATCCGGATTCCGATGTTTAGAAACCATTCGCGTAAATTGGCGTTGATTCGCGGTTCAGCTTTCAGGGTTCGGAAAAAACGCCGGGCAGACTTCCAAACATTGGAAAAAATAAATGAATTGGAATGTGATCAGAGTGTGGGCGGCAATTCTGTTGTTGCTGGACGGGGCGTTCGGCTTGTGGAATCACCAGAAGGTTGAGGAGGTTGCGCCGAAGCTGAATATTCCGCGCATCGCACTGTTCGAGGCTCTGGCCGCACTGGTTCTGATTCTGATCGGGCTCCTATAAGTAGAGTGCGGTCTGCGGTTTGCTTTCGATGACGTTGTACTGCCGCATGGCCATTCTCCACCACGAGGCGAGTTTTTCGGGCGGGAGTTTCCAGATCTGTTCGTGGAGCCACGCCATACATTCCGGGTTCATGAGCAGGGCCATCTGTTCGCGGCGGCTGAGGACGTCCGGCCCTTCTGCGATGACACGGTTCTGCAATGCAGAGAAGTAGGCGCTGTCGAGGCGGCGTTTGTTGTGCCGGCGCAGCAGGGCGATGTGGATGGCGTTGACGTAGGGGTCAATGACGACCTGCATGAAGCCGTAGTTTTTGCGCAGCGGTTCGAGCGGCGGCACGTGCTGGTCGCATACGTCGAGACTGACTTTGAGTTCGGCCAGTTCGACCGGCGGGTTGCTTTCCTGCGGGGTGATGAAGAGTTTCATCCGGCGCAGGGTGGTTCCGATGGAGACTTTGCTGAGCAGCAGAGAGACCGGAATGGCGGCGACGAGGCCGATGAAAATGGGACTCATCCACCAGAAGAAGGCCGGATTGATTTTCCACGCGAGCAGGCCCCAGAGAACGCCGATGAGGGTGTGTCCGCCGTAGGCTTCAAGTGCTTCGCCCCAGTCGATGCCGTCTTTGCCGCCGCGTCGTTGCGGCCCCCAGCCGACTTCCTGTCCGGCCATGACGCCTAGGACGAAGCGGGAGTGGAAGAGCATGAGGATGGGAGTGATGAGCATGGAGAAGAGATGTTCCAGAAAAACGCTGAGGGTGGCGCGCAGGCGTCCGCCGAACGGACGGGCGGTTTCTTTATGGCGGAGAACCAACAGCAGGCTGAGCAGTTTGGGGAGGAAGAGCAGGAAGATGGTGACGGCGAAGAGGGTGATGGCGAGCTGGTTGCCGCCGATGTCGAGCAGGGAGGAGAGGCCGACGTCGGAATCGAAGCTTCGGACAGGAAAGCGCGAGACGATCCAGAACTGGAACGTGCCGAGAATCATGAAGATGAGCCAGAGCGGCGAGGAGAGATAGCTCATGATGCCGAGGGCGAGGTGCAGGCGGTTGATGGGGCGGACGTGCGGGGAGAGGACGAGCCAGCTGTGCTGAAAATTTCCTCGGCACCAGCGGCGGTCGCGTTTGGCCATGTCGAGGAGGGTGGGCGGGCCGCCTTCGTAGCTGCCGCCGAGTCCGTAGGCGAGCCAGACTTCGTAGCCGGCGCGGCGCATGAGGGCGGCTTCGACGTAGTCGTGGCTCATGAATTTGGCGCGCGGGGTTTTGCTGGCGGGCAGGTCGGGCAGGGCGCAGTGTTCGATGAAGGGGGCGAGGCGGATGATGGCGTTGTGGCCCCAGTAGTTTCCTTCGTCGGCCTGCCAGTAGTTGAGGCCGGCCTGGAAGAGCGGGCCGTAGAGCGATCCGGCGAACTGCATGCCGCGTCCGAAGAAGCTTTCGCTGAGTGCCTGAACGGGCGCGGCCTGTATGATGCCGGACTGCGGGTTGAGTTCCATGAGCTGTGCGAGTTTGACGAGGCAGTCGCCGCTCATGACGCTGTCGGCGTCGAGGATGACCATGTAGCGGTATTTGCTGCCCCAGCGGCGGCAGAAGTCGCTGATGTTTCCGCTTTTGCGGTTGAGGGCGGTTTTGCGTTTACGGTAGAAGATGCGGCCGAAGCCTTTGACCTGCTTGCAGAGTTCCGCCCAGGCCATTTCTTCTTCGATCCATTTGTTGGGATCGTTGGAGTCGCTGAGGATGAAGAAGTCGAAGTGGGTGAGTTGTCCGGTTTGTTCAACGGAGCGGTAGATGGCGCGGAGGCCTTCATAGACGCGGCTGACATCTTCGTTGAAGATCGGAAGGACGACCGCTGTGACGGGCAGCTCCGGCAGCTGTTCGGTCTGTTCGAGACGGTTGAGCAGGCGGGCCGGATCGCGGTTTCGCCAGAGAATGAAGAATCCGGTCAGCGCCTGGATGACTCCGAGAGAGACCGGGGTGAAGAGGATGGTGAAGAGAATGAGGATGGCGATTTCACAACTGTTCATGTCGCCGCGCCAGAGGAGGTCGGCCATGACCCAGGTGGCCAGCGTGATGAGCAGGAAGACCAGCGAAAAGAAAAAGATCCGCCGTTGTACTTTGCGCGCGCCTGATAGGAGTTTTACAGCCGTCATGGGTTTCGTGTTTTCCAGAATAGAACGGTTAGAATAGCTAGAAAGATCAGCCAGCCGACCAGTGCTTTGATGAGCGGCATGCGGTTGAGCGCATCCAGAGTGTCGTCGGCGAGTTCCGGAAGCAGACCGAGGTCGATCGGGCGCGGCACCATGTTGCTGATTTGCAGTTCGGGACCGGCACGCATGAGGCTTTTGGACATGGCGGCTTTAAAGTCCTCGGGGATCTGGCGCGGCTCAAGAAAAGCATACGGCCAGCGCAGCGGGGCGTCGCAGAGGAAGAGCGCGACGCGGCCGTCGGCGGCGGTGAAGTTGGAGCTGCTTCCGGCGGGCAGTTCCATGATGCGGGAAAACCATTCGTCGAGTAGCCGGTTGGTTTCTTCGATCACGAGAGTGGAGAGCGGCGCAGGCGGGGGCTGGTTTTCCCAGCGGCGGCTGACGCGGCGCAGAATCATGGTGATGAGATGTGCCCGGTGCAGATTGCTGTCCACCTCGTGAGCCCGCAGGTAGCTCTCGAGTTTTTCATAGGCGCTGTTCCATTCCTCCGGCGCGCCCCATGTGGGAACGAAGGGTTCTATGGCTTCCAGTAATAGGTCCATGTTTCGCTCCGCGGCAGTCCGTCCGACTGCAGAAAACAGCGCATTTCAACGGGCTGGGCAGGGTCAACCGGTTCCACATCAAAAAAGACGCGCCACGCATTGCCCAGATCGTTCCGCTGAAGATGCTTGCCCTTGAGGTTTCCGTTGGTGAGGGTGATGATCGGTTTTACGCTGTCCGGGTTGTTACGATCCATTCCCGGAGCGTTGCTGAAATCGAGCACAAACTTTTTGGAGCCGGGGTATTCGGCGGCATCGCCGATCCGGGTGGACAGTGTTTTTGCCAGCGGCGGCAGAGCGGGATCATCTCTGAACCAGTGCAGACGATAGGAAAATTCAATCGGCTGTTCCGGAAGAAGCGGTTCGGCGGGCATCCAGAACGCGACGATGTTATCGGCGTATTCCATATTCGTCGGAAGTTCGACAAGACGGATTTCTCCGTTGCCGAATCCTTCGCCGGGCTCCACCCAGGTGCTGGGACGGTTCTGGTAGAAGGTTTCGAGGTCTTCGTAGTTGGAGTAGTTCCGGTCGCGCTGGAGCAGGCCGAACCCGAGCGGTTTTTCGTTGGCGAAGCAGGAGACTTTGATGCCGCCTTCGTTGGAGAGCGGACGCCACAGCCATTCATCTGCACTGGTGTGAACCAGCAGACCGTCGGAGTCGTGCACTTCAGGGCGGAAATCGCCGAACCGGGATTTGGAGAATTCTCCGAACCAGAACATGCTGGTGAGGGGCGCGAGGCCAAGGCCTACGACCGGCTGGCGGGCGAAGAGCGCCGCTTTGATTTCCATGACCGTGTCGACGCCGGGGATGACTTCCATTTCATAAGCACCCGCCAGGCTGGGGCTGTTCAGCAGGGCATAAATTTTGATGCGATCGGCGCGGCTGTCCGGTTTTTCGACCCAGAAGTCGGTGAATTCGGGGAATTCCTCGGGTGTTTTCCCAACGACATTAATGGCTAGGCCGCGGGCGGAGAGGCCGTAATGAAGTCCTTTGCCGAGTGCCCGGAAGTAGGACGCCCCCTGGAAGACGATGACTTCGTCGAGATATTCCATGGAGTTGAGCGGATAGTGAATGCGGAAGCCGTTGAACCCGAGGTCGTCGGGGAGGCGACCGTTGATTTTGACCTGCGAGTAGTTAAACAGGCTTTTTGAGAAAGGAATTGGTTCCTCCCGTCCGTCTTCGATGGAATTTACCGTGATATGGCCGTTTTGAGGGCCGCCGCGATGAACGAACTGGAGCTGGAAGGGGAGCCGTTCCATGCGCCAGATGGCCGACTTGGGATCAAAGCGGACATTGCGCATATCGTCATAATTGAAATTCTGCAATGCCTCAGGCAGGGAGCGGTCTGACGGCTGATAGGGCGCGGCGGCCAGATTCTGCGCCCGGTTTTTGAGCACATTGAAATCAAAACGATCCTGTGCAGCACCTGTAAGCGTCGCACACAACAACACGGCCGGAACCCAAGAGTATTTATTCACGTGCGAAGAATATTCAAAGCGGGTTGAAATGCACTAAAAAAGATTGTTGGACTGGAAAAATCAGCTTCGGAAGCGGTCAGATTTTCTCGTTCCCGTTTTAATTTGACAACGATGGGGGGTCTTTTTATGGTTCCACGCTTCTCTCGGGGGAGAGAGGTGTTTTTTTTGGCATAAAATGGCTGCCCGATAGTGTAATGGTAGCACACAAGATTTTGATTCTTGGCGTCCAGGTTCGAGCCCTGGTCGGGCAAATCCACCGGGGCGGATAGCCCGGTCAAAAAAACACGGCTTATATAAGAGGAATAGAAATTGTGAAAATTTTAGCAGGGACAGCCCATCGGGATCTGGCGGAGAGAATCGCGGCGAAAGCCGGCGAAAAGCTCTGTGCTGTGGAAATCAGTCGGTTTCCGGACGGCGAAATTTTCGTGAAAATCGCCGAGAATGTTCGCGGTCGCGATGTGTACATTATCCAGCCGACCTCCTACCCGCCGAACGAAACGATTATGGAGCTGCTGATCATGATTGATGCCGCCAGGCGCGCATCGGCCAAGCGGATTACCGCAGTTCTTCCGTTTTACGGCTATGCCCGGCAGGATCGCAAGGATCAGCCGCGCGTCCCGATTACCGCGAAGCTGGTGGCTAATCTGCTGGTTGCGGCCGGCACCAACCGTCTTTTGACCATGGATCTGCATGCCCAGCAGATTCAGGGATTTTTTGATATTCCGGTGGATCATCTCTACGCTGCGCCGGTGTTTGTGAAGCATCTGCGCGAGCAGAAGCTGGATAATCTGGTGGTTGTAGCGCCGGATACCGGCGGCATGAAGCTGGCGGCGACCTATGCCGATATGCTTGATGCCGGAGTAGCCGTGGTCGGCAAAGAACGCAAGAGTGCCGAACATGTTTCGGCAACCCATCTGGTGGGTGACGTCAAGGGTTGCAATGCGGTTCTGGTGGATGACATGACCTCCACCGCCGGTACGCTGGTCGCGGCGGCCGAACTTCTGCAAAAAGCCGGTGCGGCATCCATTCGTGCGATGGTGAGTCACTCCCTGCTGAACACCAAAGGGGTCGAACGACTGAATGCGTCGCCGATTATCGAGCTGGTTACTACCGACAGTGTGCCGGCCCGCTGCGATGTTGGCAGCAAGGTGAAAGTGCTTTCCGTGGCGGAGTTGCTGGCCGAGGCAATCAGCCGTATTCATGACAACAATTCGGTGACATCACTTTTTAGAATAACTTGAGGAGAAAAAAGCTATGGACGCAAAAATTACAGTGAAGAGCAGAGAAACACAGGGTTCCGCCAATGCGCGCCGGTTGCGCCGTGAAGGCTGGATTCCGGGCGTGATTTACCGTGACGGCGCAGCCGCCCGTTCCGTTTCATTGCCGAAACATGAATTCGAACAGATCCTGCGTCATCACACCAGTGAGCACGTGATGATCCTGATTCAAATCGAAGGCAAAGAAGAATCCGTGCTCCTGAAGGAAATTCAGCACGATCCAATGACCGGCGGTGTGGAGCATGTCGATTTGCAGGAAGTGGACATGAACAAGAAACTTCACGTAGAAGTTCCGGTAGAGCTCGTCGGTGAAGCCGAAGGGGTTAAAAACCAAGGCGGCGTTCTGGATCATCTGCTGCATGAAATCGAAATTTCCTGTCTCCCATCCAATATTCCCGAGTCGATCCGGGTGGATGTCAGCGCGATGAAACTGGGCGATATTCTGACCATTAAAGATATCCCGGTTGATGCTTCCAAAATCACGATTTTGATGGATGCAGACCTCGGTGTGGCCGCTGTTTCTGAGCCGAAGGTCGCTGAAGAGCCGGTGGCTGAAGAAGGCACTGCCGTTGCGGGTGAACCGGAAGTGATCAGCGAGAAGAAAGCGGAAGAAGAAACGAAATAAATTTATTATCTGTGGAGATCGTCTGAGTGAAGGTAATTGTCGGACTGGGGAATCCCGGGCAGGAGTATAAGCTGACCCGCCACAACGTCGGATTTCTAGTACTTGATGAACTGGCCCGCCGCTCAGCATCTCCGTTTCGTAAAAACTGGTGGATTCCCGTACAGACGGCCAAAGGGATGATCGGGCAGAACCCGGTGCGGCTGGTGAAGCCGCAGACCTTTATGAACCGCAGCGGGCGGGCCGTTGAGCCGGTGCTCCGCAAGGCGGGCGGCAAGACGGACGATTTGCTGGTGATTTTTGATGATGTGGCACTCGGTTGGGGTCAGTTGCGTGTGCGGGCTCAAGGCTCGGCAGGCGGGCACAACGGAGTGCAGTCGGTAATGGATGCGCTGGGAGACGGCGCTTTCGGCAGGATTCGGATTGGCATCGGCCCGAAACCTGATAGTGTGTCGCTCTCAGATTATGTCCTCGGCCCGTTTTCGGAGGCTGAGAGGCAGGATTTGGAGAATGTGGTTTGCCGTGCCGCGGATGCGGTGGAGAAAGTCTGCACTGCAGGGATTGAGCAGGCCATGAACTGCTTTAATAGAGGATAGGACAAGGAGAGAGAAATTGAAAACACTGTACGAGGGGCTGTTTATTTTCCCCGAAATATTGGACGATGCGCAGCTGGATCAGGCACTTGAAGCCGTTAAGGTCGAGCTGGAAAAACTGGATGGTACGCTGGAGAGCTCGACTCGTCTGGGCAAGCGCACGTTTGCGCGTCCGATGAAGAAGAAAAAAGGCGGCATTTATGTGGTGATCATGTTCCGTCTCGACGGCGGACAGATTGATGCACTCAAGCGTCGTCTGAAACTGGCCACGAATGTATTTCGCGCACAATTTATGCAGAAAGATGAGGCTGTCGTAGCTCAGGAGGCGTAAAATGTCGACCCTGAATCGAGTGTTCCTGATGGGCAACCTGACCCGCGATCCGGAGGTGCGTTATACACCGACGGGAACAGCAGTCGGGGATCTCGGTCTGGCCATCAACGAAAACTACAAAAACAAAGCCGGTGAAACGGTTGAGAGTACTGTTTTTGTGGATGTAGAAGTATGGGCCCGGCAGGCGGAGACCTGTGCGGAATACCTTTATAAAGGGTCGCCCGTTTTCGTCGAAGGCCGCTTAAAGCTCGATCAGTGGACGAATCAGCAAGGTGAAAAGCGCAGCAAGTTGAGAGTGCGTGCGGAGCGGGTGCAGTTTCTCGGATCACCCAAGCGCGGCGCCGATACGGCGGATGCGCCTCAGCACAGCATGCCGCCGCCGGCGGATTTCGAGGCTCCGGCTGCGGATGAGGACGACGTTCCGTTTTGATAAGGAAAGGATTATAGAACATGGCATATGAAAAAGAGGAAAAAGGCGGCCGGCTTCTGGAAGGCGTGACCGAAATTGACTACAAGGATGCGGAGCTGCTCCGTAAATTTATGACCGAGCGCGGCAAAATTCTTTCGCGCCGTTATACCGGTGTAACATCCAAGCAGCAGCGTCAGGTGAAGCGGGCAATCCGTCAGGCGCGTGTAATGGGACTTTTGCGCTAAGACGCGCATAGAGGAGAATCGAAATGGCTGTAGAAGTTTTATTGATGGATGCGGTGCCCGGACTCGGCATTGAAGGTGATGTGGTTCGCGTAGCCGACGGCTATGCACGGAACTATCTTTTTCCAAGAGGCATGGCTTCGGAAGTAACCGAAGGCAAAAAACGCCAGATTGAGAAAAAACGCATTGAACGCCTTGAGCTGATGCGCAAGGAACAGACCGCCGCTGAAGAGCTGGCGAAAAAGTATGAGAGCCTCTCCTGCACAATTGCGGTGAAGACCTCCGAAAACGACAAACTGTTCGGCTCGGTTACGGCTGCACAGATTATTGAAAAGATGGCCGAGCAGGGCATCACATTGGAACGCACTCAGGTCAAGCTGGATGCACCGCTGCATGAGCTGGGCGTTTTTGATGTAACGATTGTTCTCCATCCTGAAGTTAACGCTGTGCTGAAGGTATGGATCGTTGAAGAATGAGTTTGATCGATCAGAGCGGGCGTCGTCTTCCGCCCTGCAGTGAGGAAGCCGAACGAGGCGTTCTCGGCTCCGCTCTGATCGAATCTACTCGGGTTATTGAACTCTGCTCCATGAAGTCGGTTTCGGCCGACTCATTTTATATTCCCGCTCATCGCCTGCTCTACGAGCAGCTGATGGAAATGTATCAAAGCGCGAAAGCGATCGACCTGCTGACGGTCGGGGAACACCTCAAAAACAGCGGCAAACTCGATCAGGCGGGAAACTACGCGTTCCTCGAAGGGCTGATCGACAGCACGCCGACCTCGGCGCACGCCGAATTCTATATTGATATCATTCAGCAGAAGCATCTGCTGCGGCGCATCATCACGCAGGCGGCTGAAACCATCGATAGCTGCTACAGCCCCGATGAAGAGGCGGAAGAACTGCTCAGCCGCACCGAGGAAGCTTTCTTTGAATTAGGGGATAAAAAGACCTCCTCCACCGAAGGCTGGAAGGACATGGTCTATAAGACCACCGGCAAGATTATCGACGGCAACATTCTCGACAGCGGGGTTCCGACCGGCTTCGCGGATCTCGATAAACAGCTTCGTGGACTCCACAAGTCGGACATGATTGTTCTCGCCGCGCGGCCTTCGATGGGAAAAACCTCGCTGGCGATGAATATTGCGGAGCACGCCGCGCTGGGCCGCAGCGGCGGAAAGAAACATTCCGTGGGTGTGTTCAGTCTTGAAATGGCTCAAGAACAGCTCGTCCGCCGTATGCTTTTCAGCCGGGCGAAAGTGGGTGCGTGGAAAACCATGTTTTCTGCGGATGACCGCGCAAGAATCGGCTCCGCTTCGGATCAGCTGGGCGCCGCTTCGATTATCGTCGATGATTCCTCCGGGCTCGATGTGATGGATCTGCGCGCCCGCGCGCGCCGCATGAAACGGATTTACGGGGTTGACCTGATCGTCATCGACTATTTGCAGTTGCTGGCAGACAAACGCCGCGCACGTGACGGCCGCCAGCAGGAAACGGCCTCAATTTCAAACAGCATCAAAGCCATGGCCAAAGAACTGAACATCCCCGTTCTTATTTTGAGTCAGCTCAGCCGCGCGACAGAACAGAGCGGCCGCGACAATAAACCGCGGCTTTCTGATCTACGCGATTCCGGGGCCATTGAGCAGGATGCCGACGTTGTGTTGTTGCTTCAGCGGCCATCCTATTATAACAAAGAGTTCGAACCTGGATCCGTTGAGGATACATTGGCGGTGGTGGATATCGCCAAGCACCGTAACGGGCCGGTCGGTGAGGTAAAGCTGAACTTCTTTAAAGACATCACCCGGTTTGAAGATCGCGATTCCCGACACGAAGCTGACGGTATGGTGGAGTAAACGACATGATGAAAAAAACGAAAAAATTTCTGCACCTATTCATGCTGACCGCCGGACTGGCCGCAGCGGGATTTTCTGCTCTGGTACTGAACGACATCCGCATTGAGAATGTGGACACCACCACTCTGGATGAATCATTTGTTCGCGCCTACACTTCGCTGAGAGCCGGGCAGGAGATCGAAAGCGAATTTGAACTGAACGCGGCCGTTGCCCATGACGTCGACAATCTGCGTCGTTCCGGACGGTTTGCCTATGTGCGTGCGCTGGTGGAGCAGGACGGCGACAAATACACACTGGTTTACAAAGTTGCCGCGCGGTTGCGTCTGCGGAAGATTGATATCATCGGTGCGGACGGGATTGGCAACCGCAAAATCAACACCGAACTGGGATTGGCGCTTGGCGATTATGTGGATGAGGCTCTTGTCGGAGAAAAAGCACGCGCGGTCGAAGCGTATTGCCGCAAAAATAAATATCCGGATGCTTCCGTTGTCTGGACGCTGACGCCGGACGAAAAAAACGGTACGGCCGCATTACAGCTGACGGTGGCTGAAGGGGAAAAGCTGCGGGTCAAACGGATCCGTTTTGAGGGGGAACGTCTTTCCGGCGATAGTTTCTGGCGGCGTCTGGTGCCCGACATCTTTCCTTCCCAAAGGACGGCATCCCGCTATGAAGCGAAAGACCTGCGCAAGTTGATGCAGCAGAAGCAAACCTGGTGGATCACGCCGTGGTTTGGTGCGTACAAGCCGGAAATGAAAGAAGCGGATCTGGCGACCCTCCGTAAATTTTATCAGGATCGTGGTTTTCTCGATGTGAAGATTGATGGCCCCGAACTGAAACCACTGGGCGGCGGCAAACTCGAATTGGTTTATCGCATCCAGGAAGGGGTTAAATATCAAATCGGCGCAGTCGGATTTGATGGAAATACTTTATATGCGGACAGTGAGCTTTCAAAACAGATCCAATTGCAGTCCGGAGCTGTGGCCTCCCGTACGGCAATCGATATGGCAGCCGGTTCAGTGAATCGTTATTATGGCAACCGCGGATATATTCAAAATGACGTGCGGCCGGTTATCGATACCGATGCCTCCGCCGGAACGGCAGCCGTTCGTTTCAGTGTTCGGGAGGGCGCTCAGGCCAACATCAATGAGATCGACATCCGCGGGAATGAAAAAACCCGCGATGAAGTCATGCGCCGGGAGCTGGCGGTTTATCCCGGCGAGCTGTTCAATCAGCAGAAGGTGGAAACCAGCGAAAGCCGTCTGAAAAATCTGGGTTATTTTGAAACCGTCAGCAGCTCATACGCCCCGACCTCTGTGACCAACTGGTACGACCTTGCCTTCAAGGTGAAGGAAAAGGCCATGGGAAGTTTTCTGATCGGAGCAGGGTTCTCCAGTGTGGATAGTTTGGTTGGATTTGCCGAGTTGTCGCACGGCAACTTTGATATCAAACGCTGGCCGCCGGTCGGCGACGGGCAAAAGATGAAAATTCGCGTGCAGGCCGGTACGCAACGCAACGATCTGGAAGTATCCTTTGTTGAACCGTGGTTCCGGGATCGCAAGCTGGCATTGGGTGTGGATGGTTATTATCGTACGGCCGGGTACTACAGCGATATGTTTGATCTTCAGACTCTCGGGAGTAAAGTATCGCTGACCAAGCCGATTTTCGATCCCTTCACTCGCGGAACCGTAAGCTACTCCCTTGAACAATTCAGTGTGGATAATCTCACGACCAATGCCCCGTCGGAGATTGCGGCGGATGAAGGCGCGCACATTAAATCCACAGTGGGTCTTAGCATTTCGCGAGACACCCGCGATCAGTTTTTCATCCCGACGCGCGGCAACTACAGTTCTGCCGGGGTCGAAGTGTCCGGGTTCGGCGGAGATGAAGAGATCTATATGCTTGAAGCCAAAACCTCGCAATTCTGGCCGGTTTTTGAAGATCACGTGTTCAACCTTAAGGGCGAAGTCCGTACGGTCGAAAGCTGGGGCAGCGGGAGCGTGCCGATCTACGACAGACTGTTCCTTGGCGGACCCCGTACCATTCGCGGGTTTCAATATCGCGATGTCAGCCCTCGTTCTAATGATCCCGGATCTACCGAACCGATCGGCGGACTCAGCAGCTGGTACGCCACGGCGGAATACACCGTTCCGCTCTGGAGCAAAATCCGCGGCGCGGCGTTCTATGACATCGGCGCGGTTTCCTCGACCTCGTTTGACTTTTTCGCCGCGGATATTAACTCCAGCTACGGGCTCGGCGTACGCATTGATCTGCCGATGTTTCCACTGCGGTTGGACTATGCGATTCCGCACATTACCGATGCGAACAACACCGGCGGCGGCGGGCGGTTCAGTTTCCTGCTGGGATATTCGTTCTAGTTAAGAAAGGCACGGGGGATTATGAAAAAACTTATACTGTTGAGCGTCGCGGTTCTGGCGCTGACCGGATCATCTTTTGCCGCCGAAAAAATTGTTTTTATCGATCTTGAGCGGACGTTCAACGAGTTCTACAAGACGCAGCTGGCCAAATCGAAAGTGGAGGTTCAGCAGAAGGACATTGAGGCTGAGCGGAAAATCATGGTGGATGAAATGACCGTCATAACGGATCGGATCGATGTACTCCGGAAAGATGCCCGGGACACGACACTGTCCGATGAAATTCGTGACAGCAAGCGCTTGCAGTATGAGGAGCAGTTGCTGAATCTGCGCGCCAAACAGAAGGAATTGGACGACTTTACAACCCGGCGGCAGCAGCAGCTTCAGGCGCAGGTCGCCCGGATGAGCCAGACGGTCATGGATGAGATCCGGCAGGTGATTGTTGAATATGCTAAAAAAGAAGGGATCACCGCGGTCATCGATAACTCGACGCGGCGTGCCGCGATCGGAGTCTTTATTTATACTCACCCGGATGCGGAAATCACCGATGCAATTCTGACGGTCTTGAACAGCAAGCGGCCAGACACGATGGATCTTTTATTAGAAGACAGCTCGGAAACAAACAGCCCGGCGGCGGGTGGAACATTATGAAGCTGGCAGAACTGGCGATGCAGATTGGAGCCTCCTTCGATGGCGATGAAAGCATCGAGATTTCCGGCGTTGCCGGTATTCGCGAAGCGGAGCGGGGCGATGTGTCGTTTATAGCCAATCCGCGTTATGCAACGGAGGCCTCCTCAACCAAGGCATCGGCGGTCATTGTTGCAGAAGATTGGACGGCGGACTGTCCGGCAGTATTGCTTCGCGCGAAGAATCCGGATGCAGCCTTTGCTCAGGCGGCCGTGCTGTTTTATACCCCGGCACCGGCACCCGCCGCAGGAGTTCACCCCACTGCGGTTGTGGCGAGCGATGTTGAGCTGGGTGAAGGGGTCTCTATCGGCCCGTTGTGTGTGGTCGAGTCCGGCGTGAAAATCGGGGCCGGGGCAGTTATCTCGGCGCAGTGCTATGTTGGATTCAGCTCTGTGATCGGAGAAAAGAGCTTTCTTTATCCGCAGGTTTCTCTGCGTGAATTCACAAAAATTGGAACCCGGGTGATCGTTCACAACGGAACTGTGATCGGTAGCGATGGGTTTGGATACTCTGTTGATGCGGAGGGTATTCGCACAAAAATTCCTCAGATCGGTTGTGTCGAAATCGGAGATGATGTCGAAATCGGTGCCAATGTGACTATTGACCGTGCGCGGTTCGGTAAAACGAAAATCGGCAACGGCGTCAAAATCGACAATCTGGTTCAGATTGCCCACAACGTGGTGATTGGCGATCATGCGGTTCTGGTGGCGCAAGTCGCTATCGCAGGCAGCACATCCATTGGCGAAAAAACAATTTTTGCAGGGCAGTCGGGTGCCGCAGGGCATCTTAAAATCGGGTCGCACGTGATTGTTTTGGCGGGCTCCGGAGTTATCAAGGATATTCCTGACGGGGCTTGTGTTATGGGTATGCCTGCCATTCCGGCAGCAAAACAGAAAAAGGCTCATGCCGGCATTATGCTGCTTCCAAAACTGAAAGAGCGTGTTACCGCGCTTGAGGAGAAAATCCGCAAACTGACGGATTCGTCCGTCTGAATATTTTGATACGTTATTGTGATTTTTATTTAGCATCAGCTTCATTTTTGTATGACCAGACGTGTCGGTGATATTTTTGACACATGATTACATTTATTCTAAATCATTAATCATAAATGTATTGAGAGGTTGATTCATCAGGAACAGCGTTCAAGGCATACTCATTGCTAGAATGTAATTCGGAGTCGAGTCAACCGGAGAACAGGTTGAGAATTTAAAGGCTTAAGGGAACGTATTATAAAGGAGAAAACAATGGCTAATCCGACAGAACTGTTTGGTGAAAACGTATTCAGCATGCGCGTCATGCGCGAGCATCTTTCCGAGAAAACCGTCAAATCGCTTGAAGCGACCATTAAGACCGGAAAGAGTCTTGATGCCGGCATCGCCGATGAAGTCGCCGAGGCCATGAAAGAATGGGCCGTTGCGAAAGGCGCAACACACTTCACCCATTGGTTCCAACCACTGACCGGCTCCACTGCCGAAAAACATGACTCCTTTATCGTTCCGGACGGACAAGGCTCTGTCGTTTGCAAATTCTCCGGCGCAGAGCTCATTCAGGGCGAACCCGATGCCTCCAGCTTCCCGTCCGGCGGCCTGCGCGCCACCTTCGAAGCCCGCGGTTATACCGGCTGGGATCCCAGCAGCCCCGCCTTCATCAAAGACAATACCCTCTGCATCCCGACCGTATTCTGCGGTTATCACGGGGAAGCGCTTGATAAAAAAACTCCGCTCCTGCGCTCCGGCAAAGCTCTCGGTGTTCAGGCCGAACGTTTGGCCAAACTGTTCAAAGTTCCGTGTAAGCAGCAGACCTATTCGACTCTCGGCGCCGAACAGGAATATTTCCTGATCGACGAAGAGATCTACAACGCCCGTTTGGACCTCCAGCAGACCGGTCGTACGCTCTTCGGTAGCAAACCGGCCAAGCATCAGCAGATGGAAGACCACTACTTCGGCGCCATCAAAACCCGCGTAATGGCCTTTATGGAAGATCTGGACTCCGAACTTTGGAGACTGGGCGTTCCGTCTAAAACCCGCCACAACGAAGTGGCTCCCGGCCAGTTCGAAATGGCGCCCATTTTCGAAAGCCTCAATCTGGCGGTTGACCACAACATGATCACCATGGAAGTAATCCGCAAAACGGCCGAACAGCATGGGTTCGTCTGCCTGTTGCACGAAAAACCCTATGCGGGCGTCAACGGATCCGGCAAACACAACAACTGGGCCCTCAGTGGACCGGATGGTAAAAACTGGCTCTCGCCCGGCGACAACCCGCACGAAAATGCCAAGTTTATGACCATGATCTGCGCCCTGATGAAAGCGGTCGATACACACGCCGACATTTTGCGCGCTACCGTTGCAACCGCCGGCAACGATCACCGTTTGGGTGCCAACGAAGCGCCGCCCGCTATCATTTCCATCTTCCTCGGTGATCAGCTCACCGACATCATCGAGCAGATTGAAAAAGGCGGAGCCAAGAGCTCCAAGTCCGGAGGACAAATTAACCTCGGCGTGGACACTCTGCCGGCTCTGCCGCGCGGCAACACCGACCGGAACCGCACCTCACCGTTTGCCTTCACCGGCAACAAGTTCGAGTTCCGCGCCGTTGGATCCAACCAGAGCTGTGCCGGTTCCAACGTAGCGATCAACACGATCGTTGCCGAAGCACTCGACGAAATCTGCACCAAGCTCGAAGCCGATGTGAAAGCCGGTAAGAAATTCAACGAGGCTCTGCAGACTCTTCTGGCCGGCCTCATCAAGAAGCACAAGAAGATTCTCTTCAACGGCGACAACTACACCGAAGCCTGGGCCAAAGAAGCGGCCAGGCGCGGTCTGCCGAACGTCAAGAAGACGCCAGATGCTCTCAAGGCGTTTAACACGCCCAAAGCGAAGAAGCTCTTCGAAAAATACGGCGTACTCTCCGAGAAGGAACTGCACTCCCGCTTCGAAATCTACAATGAAACCTACGAGAAGATCATTGAGATTGAAGCCGGTGTCACGCTGAACATGGCTAAAACCATGATTCTGCCGGCTGCCATGACGGCTCAGGCTGAGTTGGCCGCCTCCATCAAGGCGATTGGAACGGGCGGCGTAGTCACCGGAGCCAAAGCGCAACTCAAAGCCATGTGCACAGAGACTGAGAAGCTCTACAAGGCGGTTGCTGCGCTCGAAAAGGCGCATGGTGCTGAGAAGCTGATCGCTGCCATGGGCAAAGTTCGCGCTTCGGCTGACGCACTCGAAACCATGGTCCCGGATGATATCTGGCCGCTTCCGACCTATGCCGAAATGCTGTTCATGATGTAATCATCAGTTCGGTAAAGCGGAAAAGGCTCCCTGTACGGGGAGCCTTTTTCTTTTTTCCAATGGTCGGAAAAAAACGGTTCCGACCATTGGAACCCGCAGGAATCAGCGGCTCAGGAGATGGCTGCCGTGGAAAATATCGATTCCCAGATAACTCTTCACAAAATAGATAATCAGCATAATACAGATTCCGACGCTCAGCGCCAGAACGCCCAGCGCCAGCATCAGGGCCAGAATGTTGCCGAACAGCGGGGCGCCGTAGCGGAAAGACTGCTGGGAAATCGTTTTCAGCCGGTAGAGCCAGTAGGGCGCGCTGTAAACCTGCTTATCAATGTCCTTCTGATTCAGCACCAGCTGTTGCTGCAACGATTCAATATCATATTGGCGCACCGCTTCGCGGACGGCCTGTTGAATATCGGCTGGTGATGCGGGCTTTTTGATAAACCGGAAAATCTGTCCATGGTTGATTGCTTTAATAAACAGATCGGTCTCCAGCGCCGCACTGAAGAGCACACTCTTAATCTGAGCGTTACGCTGCTTCAGCGTAACCAGGAAATCGAGACCGGTCTGTCCCGGAAGAATGTGGTCGCAAAGGATCGCTTTAATGCTCCGTCCGCGGAGCACTTCAATGGCTTCCTCCGCCGATCCGGCCTGAAAAATGATATATTCCTTCTGCAAAACCTTGTAGAGAACCTTCAGCATGAAGGCATCATCATCGACCACCAGAATGGCGTCTTTTTCTTTAGCGGCGAGTTCTTGAGGTTTTTCAGTCACGAAAGCCAAGCTCCTTCTGCATTAGATGATAGATTTGATGGATCTTTGTCAAGCCTGCCGGCAGTTCGCGGTTGGAACAGATCGACGCGGCGGAGTCGGCCTCCTGCGGATGATAGCCGTGCAACCCCTTGATTTGCTTAACGCCCATGAAGCTTGGCACCATTTGAATTCCAGGATTCAGCAGAAAAATAAACTCGCCGTACATGCCGTCCTCAAACCAGACCCCCTCGTTCTTCAGCTCATCGGCGGAAAGAATCCGACCCTTTGGATGTTCCGTGAGTGCGGCGGAGATCGTTTGCCGCGCGGTGTCGTTGAAAAACCAGAAGCGCGCCATCGTCGAATCATAGAAGGCGGCATAATCCTTGTTCCAGCGCAGGCCGGTCTTCTCAATATCGGCGATCAGATTATATCCTTCGGTCACATCATGCATACCGTGGTCGGTAAAGACATACCACGCCACCTCTTTATAATGTTCTTCTGCGGTCGCAATCAGCCGGCGGACTTGCCGGTCATACCAGTGGATCAGATCCGTTACCTTGGGATCCTGTGTGCCGACGGCGTGCATCAGCGCATCGAGCTTGCCGAGCGAACAGTAGGCAAAATCAATCCGCTGTGATTCGATATCTGCCGTCAGGCGCGCCAGTTTGGTTTCATCGCTCACCGCGCTGTCGTGTACATAGTGCGGAATGCCGTGCCGCGCCAGCTCATCGAAAATCG
>JAQUXG010000155.1 GCA_028692515.1 Kiritimatiellales bacterium
CTCAACAAACCGGTTGCTATCACCCATTTCCGCGGAACCTGGTGCAAGTATGAGGGCATCGACCTCATGCCAACCTATCACCCCGCCTTCCTGCTCCGCTCGCCCGGACGCAAAGGCGAAGTATGGGTCGACCTCAAAGCCGTCCTCGCCAAACTCGGCAAAGAACCGCCTGCAAAAAAAACCTGAACAACCTGATGGGTCTCCTCGGCTTACTGTTTTGGCAGGAGCTTCTCGGCAAAGGCCCGCTCTGGAAAGATGGCCCCCGGCATCACAAACACCATTGTCCGCAAGGTAACCGCCCGTTCCGAAAACTGTATCCAGATGCTCAGAAAAAAATCCGATCTGTCGCCACTGCGGATACAAAACGGACGAATTCTGCAACGAGCTTCCCGCCTCTGCTGACAACAACGACCCGCAGAGCTGGTAATACGCTTCCCCATGTTTTCCACTCCACTCTGTTCCGTTGCTGTCGCAACAGCGCCTGCCTCTCTCGATTTCATCTCGGGTAAAAGATTTTCAAACGGGATAACAACGTCAACTAGATCACTTTTCAAAGGTTGAAAAAAATTAGATCTGCGCCTTGTATCCACCTTTCTACTTTGTACAATGTCGGCGAGGTCGAAAAATGATAAATACGATCGCAAAAAATACGGCCCCCGCTCCGGCCGGCATACACGGAGCAGAAATTCAACTCCAAGCCTGTGTCCTTAACGCATTAAGCGGCGGAGACAACGTCCTCGTCATGAAACTGATCGATAAAATTTCACCCGAAGTCCGCGCCATCATCACCGACTTTGAAAAAAAAGGCTGCCGCCTCCCGACCCCCGACGAAATCATCTGGATTATCGGGGAACATCACAAACTCGACCCGCGCTATGTCGATCATCTTCTGGAAAAAACCGTAAATGTAGCGGCCATTCAGGCCGTTAAAGCCGCCATTGAGCAGCACACACCAACAAACGCTCCGCTTTAAATTCCTCCGCTCATACTACGCGTTCCCAATGTTTGGAAAATTTTTCAGGCATTGGAAAACAAAAAACGGGCTCCTTTGAGGGAGCCCGTTTCGTTTCTCTGGAACAGAGAACTAGTTGGTTGCGCGGCCGCCAATACCTTTGGTGCCTTTGGCGATCAGTTTGGCGGCGCCTTTCGGACGCAGTGAACGTGATGCCGCACCGGCCTGCCACATTTCGGAGTCGTGGATGGCTTTGAGTTCTTTTTCCAGACGTTCGCGATAGTTTTTCGCGCCGCAGACTTTGAGTACGCGTTTGGCTTCGGATTTCGTTTTGACCGCTTTGTAGAGGTCGTTGAAAACCGGCAGCGTGGCTTTCTTGAACTTCGGGGCCCAGTCGAGCGCGCCGCGCTGCGCCGTGGCGGAGCAATTCGAGAACATCCAGTCCATACCGTTTTCGTCAACCAGACGGATCAAGCTCTGCGTGAGTTCTTCAACCGTTTCGTTGAAGGCTTCGGACGGGCTGTGTCCGTTTTTACGGAGCACGCTGTACTGCGCTTCCATGACGCCCGCCAGCGCACCCATAAGGATGCCGCGTTCGCCGACGAGGTCGGAAGTGACTTCCTTCTCAAAGGTGGTCGGGAAGAGATAGCCGGAACCGATTCCGATACCCAGCGCCATACAGCGTTCTTCGGCGCGGCCGGTGGCGTCCTGGAACACGCCGAAGCTGGAGTTGATGCCGGCACCGGTCAGGAAGTTGCGGCGGACATTGAGGCCGGAGCCTTTCGGAGCAACGAGAATGACGTCGACGTCTTTCGGCGGAATGATTTTGGTGAGGTCTTTGTAAACGATCGAGAAACCGTGGCTGAAGTAGAGCGCGTCGCCCGCGTTCAGGTTGCGTTTGATCTGCGGCCAGCAGAGTTTCTGCGCGGCATCGGAGAGCAGATACTGAATGACCGTTCCTTTTTGAACGGCTTCTTCAATTTCGAAGAGGGTTTTGCCGGGGACGAAGCCGTCCTTGATGGCGCGGTTCCAGTCCTTCATGAATTTCTTGGACTGGCCGACGATAACGTTGAAGCCGTTATCGCGCAGGTTGAGCGCCTGAGCCGGGCCCTGTACGCCGTAGCCGATGACGGCGATGATTTCTTTTTTCAGAACCTTGCGGGCTCTGGCCAGCGGGAACTCTTTACGGGTCACGACGGTTTCTTTGGTACCGCCGAAGTCGATGACTGCCATAACTCTCTCCTCTTTTTTACTAAGCCTATCCGTTTCCAAGCCTTGGAACTTCCAAGGCCGTGCTTTTCCAATGTTTGGAAAAATCTGAAAACCAGCTAGCTGGCGGCGAGAAACTTCACGCCGTTTTCAAAAAGTTTGAGTCCCAGTCCCTGCGGGGGCAGCGTGCCGTTAAGCTTCTGCACGTCCCAGTTGGGGTGGTTCTCGGGAAAGAGGTAGGCCTCGGGGTGCGGCATCAGGCCGAAGATGCGTCCGGTCGGGTCGCACAGCCCGGCAATGGCGTTGAGCGAGCCGTTCGGGTTGGCCGGGAAATCCATGGTCGGATTACCATCCGCATCCGCATAGCGCGCGGCGGCGCAACCGAGGGTTTCGATCTGTTCGATAACAGTCTTGTCGGTGGTAAAAATTTTTCCTTCGCCGTGGCGGATCGGCATCGGCATGCCGGAAAGGCCTTTGGTGAAGATACACGGCGAAGCGGCTTCAAACTTCAGGTTGACCCAAAAGTTCTGAAACGTCCCGCAATCGTTCTGCATCAGCGCAACTTTCGGATCAAAGTATTCGCCGTTCAGTCCGGGCAGCAACCCGATCTTGGTCATCGTCTGGAACCCGTTGCAGACACCGAGAATAATTTTGCCGGCGTCGATAAACTTCTGGAGTTCTTCGCGCAGGTGATGTTTGACACGTAGAGCGAAAACGTGACCGCTGGTCATGTGGTCGCCGTAGGAAAAGCCGCCGATAAACATCAACCCGCGGAAATCGCGCATCTGCGCCGGATTGTCGAGCAGGTCGTTCAGGTGCACCTGAACCGGCTCCGCGCCCGCCAGTTCCCATGCGCGCGACGACTCCGCCTCGCAGTTCACTCCGTAGCCCGTAATAATCAAAATCTTTGGTTTCATGAGCCTCGGAGTTAAACAGAAAATTCCCTGCGAATAAACGCTGATTTTCGCGAATATTTAATGAAAGGCCGTCAGCCCGGCAATGGCCGCGCCAACGACCGGAGCGTCTTCAACCTGAATACAACGGATATGAAGTCCGCGTTTTTCGAGCATCGTCTTGAGGTGCGCCTGCACCTTGTCCGCCAGCTGAAAGGTTTTGTAATAGGTCGAGCCGTCAATGTTGACACAAACCGGAAGCGCCGCATCCCGCCCTGCGCCGCTCTTCACGACCGCCGCCAGAATATTGACTGCGGTCAGCAGCGCCGCGCGATCAACAACTCCATTGAAAACCGTTTTCATCATCTCACGATCTGCATCACTAAATGAATCAGAGCTTAATGGGCCGGTATCGCGTCCATTATCCGACGCCAGATTGTCGATGTGGATAGTGGTCAGCTCGTTCAGAGAGGAGAGCGTTGCGGCACCGGATGGAGAAAACACACCCTTTTCCGCCAGCGCCTTCAACAGCTCGAGTGCGATCGGCCCCATGTAAACGCCGGAAATCGTCTTTTCAAAAGCCTGTCCGTATGGATTCTCACTGCGAGCATCGAGTTGCAGGTCGTACGGCCCGCGGGGAAACTCGTTAAAACCGCCCGATTCGACGTTGATCACCTGTGCGCCCGACTCGAGATATCCCTCAAGCTTGCCGATATTTTCGTTGCGCTCCACATAGGCCGTGTTGGTTCCGGTTCCAAGAATAAATCCAACATAGGATGAGGCGTCAAAAGTCTGTCCCTGCGCCAGACCGGCCAGCAGCGCGGCGACCGTATCGTTGAGAACCGCAACCCGTTTCCCGAAAATGCCGCGCGCCTCCAGAGCATCAATCAGTCCGGCTCCGATGTGCTTGCCAACCAGCTCCGGAATTTTGATCTCCTTCGTCCAGTGGAGCAGGCGTCCGTCCAGATTAGGAAGAATGACTGCGGGATAGGAGAAACAGAAACCAATGTTTTCAAACTCGTCTTTTATCGGTGCCAGCGTATCGGCCAAAACATTGTAAAAATCCGCCGCGCTGATTTGTTTATCGCGTCCGGGCATCGACTGCTTACTGAAATTTGAAAGTTCAATTTTTCCAGATTCGTCGAATCGGGCGATGCCGACGCGCAGATTGGTTCCTCCGGCGTCAATCACCGCGACGGGCTTGCCGGGAGACACCGTCCCCCCGGTTCCGATATAGGCCGGAATCATAGCTAGCGAGCTGGCATCGCCACTTAGACCCCGATCCATTTCATCCAGGAAACCAGCCAGAAGCTGCTCCGCATCGTAGGCTTCCGACGAAACCATCTGCTCCTTTAACCAATCTCCAATGTTCATGAAAAAACTCCAAAATGAAATGGAATTAAACACGTTTGAACGAGGCTCTTCAAGTGGCTAATTCGATGGATCACCGCTCACACGCAAGTGCAGACCCGGCGGAGATGAACCGTCGCCGTGCTGCCCGCCTGTTCAGGATTGCCGGGAAGAAGAAATTGAACCGCCGCGCGGCCGTCCTTAACTTGAACCTCTGCCCCGCCCCAGCACCCAGGAACGGAAACTTCCAGCGACAGACCCTGATGTTCAGGGTTGGATACAGATAAACTCATCTCCCGATCCTGCCACGCAACCATAACCGCACAAGGCCGGTCAACAC
>JAQUXG010000156.1 GCA_028692515.1 Kiritimatiellales bacterium
GTGTTCCGACCCGCTTGATAAGTCCGGCTTTGATCAATGGATTCAAAACATCCATCGCGCCCTGTTTGGAAATACCCAGCGCATCCCAGATTTCGCGCGGACTGAGACCGCCCCGCGTCCGAAGCAGGTTCAGCAACTGTTCCTGTTTCGGACGAAGGACCAGCTTCGTGTCACGTTTAGATGCGCTGAACTGCTGAATACGCTGCCACACCCGTTCCAGCGTCTGCTGCAATCCTTCGGCGTTATATTCCAACCACGACGTTAAGTCGTTACCGTTGACGCGAACTTCCTGAAGCGCGGCGTAGTACCGGAGCCGGTCTTCCCAGAAATATTCATCCACCGAAAAAATATGGTTAGAGTCAAACCCCCGCCGGTAAAGTTCCCATAGTGCCAAAGCCCGGCCCGTGCGGCCATTGCCGTCGGCAAAGGGATGAATATCCTCGAAGCGGTAATGCAAAATAGCCGAACTCAGCACGGGTGACAGCGTAATTGCATCCTTGTTCCACCACTCCAGCAGTTCAAACATCAGCCCCGACACCTCATCCGGAAGCGGCGGGACATGAGGACCGACCCGTACACGGATTTTACGGTAAGTTCCCGCTTCGCCCTGATCCATCACCTGACCGGCCATAATAGCGTGCAGGCGGAACAAATCCTCATGCGTCAGCTTTTTCTTTCCGGCGTTTTTTTCAATGTGGCGGAGCGCGGCAAAATAATTCAGCACTTCGCGACGAGCACGGGAAGCTGCCGGAACCAGTTTCTGATTGGCCTCCAGTGCCCGCACCTCTTCCAGCGTCAGCGGATTCCCTTCGATCGCCGTCGAAGAATGGGCGTTCCGGGCACGGGAATCTTTCTGCAACGCAGGAATCCAGGCAACCTGAACGGCGGCACTTTGAATCTGTTCCCGTAAAGCCGCAATCGCCTCCACACGAGATAGTAGCGCCGGGGAAATAGCAAACTTTGGTTGGTAGCTCATGGCGGGACATTACTCGTCGGTCAAGCATGGGTCAAGTGATTGGTCAAGTGATTTTCTGACCCTCCATGCTCCGAAAGCCGTCCGCCGCCCCGCCTTGGGCGGCTTTTTTATAAATGGGATATGATCGTTTCAAGAGACCCGTCTTCGACGGCATAGTCCACCCCGATGGCTAAACCGGTTTGCATCCGCTTCTTGTTGTATCGTTCCAAAGATTGGAAAGTTTCTACCGGATTCTTCCAATCATTGGAAGCTCGGCGACGGATTTTCCGATGTTTGGAAAAACTAAGCCCCGTTTTCCAAGCATTGGGAAAACCGAGGCTTAAGCGTTCCGTCCGCCTTCGCAAAAGCTACGTCCCGCCGAAGAGGAAGGAACTATTCGGCGGGAGGTTTGTCGTCGGGGAGCGGGGCGTCCGGAATGACTTCGGAGGCTTCGGTCGGATTGAGTTCTTCCGTAGCCGATGTGTCGGCGTGGCTGTTACCGTTTTTGGTGAGGCCATCGGGCTCTTTGCCGGTTTCGAGAATTTCCATGACCTGTTCGCCGTCGAGCGTTTCATATTTGATGAGCAGCTCAGCGATGAGTTCGAGACGGTCACGGTGATCTTCCAAAATCTTGATGGCGGTGTCGTGCGCTTCTTTGAGGATGCTGTCGATTTCCTCATCAATCTTAAGCGTGATCTGCTCGCTGTGTTTTTCAGCCCGACTGATTTCACGGCCGAGGAACATCTGCTCCTGATCGGATCCGTAGTTGCGCGGGCCGAGCGTTTCGCTCATACCGAATTCGCAGACCATGGCGCGGGCGATGCGGGTGGCGCGTTCAATGTCGTTCTGCGCGCCGGTGGTGACGTCGCCAAAAATGAGTTCTTCGGCGGCGCGTCCGCCCATGAGGCCGATGAGCATGCCCATGAGGCGTTTGCGGCCCTGCGTGTAGCGGTCTTTTTCCGGTAGTTGCATGGTGGCACCGAGTGCGCGTCCGCGCGGAATAACGGTGACTTTATGCAACGGCTCGGTCTGTTCGGTTTTTGCCAGCACAATGGCATGACCCGCTTCGTGGTAGGCGGTGAGTTTTTTCTCTTCGGCATCGAGCATGTGGCTGCGGCGTTCGCGTCCCCATGAGACTTTGTCGCGGGCTTCTTCGAAGTCGGGAAGTTCAACGGCTTCAGCACCGCGCCGTGCGGCGAGCAGCGCCGCTTCGTTGACGAGGTTCATGATGTCTGCGCCGGAGAATCCGGGCGTGCCGCGCGCGACTTTGGTGAGATCGACCTCTTTGCCCATGGTTATGCGTTTGACGTGAATATTGAGAATCTCTTCGCGACCTTTGAGGTTCGGCAGATCAATAAAGACCTGGCGGTCAAAGCGGCCCGGACGCATCAGCGCGGGGTCGAGTACGTCGGGGCGGTTAGTGGCGGCAATAATAATGACGCCTTCGGCGGTATCGAAGCCGTCCATCTCAACCAGCAGTGCATTCAATGTCTGTTCGCGTTCGTCGTGTCCGCCGCCCATGCCGGAAAAGCGGCTGCGACCCACGGCATCGATTTCGTCGATGAAAATAATACACGGCGCACTCTTGCGGCCCTGTTCGAACATGTCGCGCACGCGGCTGGCGCCGACGCCGACAAACATTTCGACAAAGTCCGATCCACTGATGGAGAAAAAGGCCACTTCGGCCTCACCGGCGACAGCGCGGGCGATCAACGTTTTCCCGGTACCGGGCGAACCAGCCAGCAGAACGCCCTTCGGCATTTTTCCGCCGAGCCGCTGGAACTGCTTCGGGTTTTTCAGAAATTCGACCACTTCCTGCAGCTCCTCTTTCGCTTCATCCACTCCGGCGACATCGGCGAAGGTGGTGCGGTTTTTATCGTCGCGCTGCAATAGTTTGGCGCGGCTCTTGCCGAAACTCATCGCTTTCCCGCCCGCCATCTTCATCTGACGGAAAAAGAAAAAGTAGATAATGATGAAGCCGATGATGAACGGAGCCACATTCCAGAATATCTGCCAGAACGGCGAATTCGCGCGTACTTTAAATTTTACCTCGTTCTCCTGAAGCATTTTGATGAGATCTTCGGTAATTATGGCGTCCACGCGGAATTTTTTGGGTGCGCCGGTTTGGGTGTCTACCGTTGTCAGTGTGCCGGTGACATAGTCGTTGCCAGAGGTATCGCGCACGATTTCGCAGCTGGTGATTTTGTGGTTTTTCGCGTTCTCGACGAAGCCGGGATAATAATCCATCTGCTCGGTCGGTTCGGGTTTCTGGAACAGCTGCAGGGCCATCAGCACCAGCGCCATCATCAGGAACCACATTGCGAAGCCTTTCATCGGCATCGGCGGTTTTACCTGCGGCGGCTTCTTCCGGGCGTCTTTTTTCGGCGGCGGGACGGGTACGTTTGTTTTCGGTTCCATAATTAAATCCTTAATTGGCGAAGACCCTAACACTGCGGGGCGCCTGAATCAATAGATTGGAGGGAAACTCTCAGCTTTTTGAAACCATTGCAAAATCAGCAAACCCCGGCGTCGCGGGCGAGTGCCGTAACCGACCGGTCATAGGCCGCCTCGCCTTCTTTCGAGAAAAAACATCCCGGAAGCTGCCCGTCAGCGCGGTGGTATGCCACACACTCGCAACACAGCCCCCGCTTCGCGCAGGAATAGGTGCAGGTACAATGCTCCAGATTCTTCTCTTGGTTCGGGCAGACGGCCATTGTCTTATTTTCCGAGAATTTCTTCGAGCGCTTCCACCAGCGCCATCATCTGCTCATTGGTGCCGACGGTGATGCGCAGACAGTCTTTGGTGCGCGGGCCGTCAAACCAGCGGACGAAGATGTTGCGCATCTTGAGCTCCTCGAAAAATTTCTTCGCACCGGGTGCCGGCGGCTTCGTCCAGACAAAGTTGGCTTCAGACGGATAGACCTTAAATCCAAGCGCTTTCAGCTCGTCGGTGATCAATCCGCGAGTGCCCTTCACGGCGGCGGTGATGGCTTCCATTGTCCCGGCGTCGATCAGCGCAACGCGGGCCAATTCCTGTGTCAGGCGGCTGACGTTGTAGGAATCTTTGATTTTGTGCAACGCATCGATTAACTCCGTCGATCCAACGCAGTAGCCGAAGCGGATGCCCGCCAGCGCGTAGGATTTGGAGAGCGTGCGCGCGACGATCACGTTGTCGTATTTCGTCGCAAATTCCATGCAGCTTTCGCGGGCGAAGTCGACATAGGCTTCGTCGATCACCACCACGCCGGGAAAATTCTTCACAAAGGCTTCAACTTTATCTTTTGGGAAAAGCATGCCGGTCGGCGCGTTAGGATTGGTCAGAAAAAAAACAGAGGCTTCATAACCTTTCGGCATCTGCCACTCAAAGTTTGCGTCGAGCGCAACCGGCTTCACAGCGATTTCTTCGATCCGCGCCAGCACTGGATAAAGCGAATAGGACGGGTCAAAATAGCCGACCGATCCGTCGCGTTCGCAGAACGCGCGGATGCAAAGTGCCAGAATTTCGTCCGAGCCGTTGCCCGCAAAGGTGTTGGCGAGGCCGACTTCGTGCTTTTCAGCAATCACCTTGCGCACTTCGGTGCAAAGCGGGTCGGGATATTTCGCCAGCTCCATGATGTCGATTTCGTTCAGAATATCGCGCACATCCGGCGAGCAGAGCCACGGATTTTCGTTGGTGTTTAATTTGATGACGTCCGCGCCCTTCGGCTGCTCGCCGGGGACATAGCCGCTCATCGTTTCCACAGATTTTCGAATCAGATTTTTCATA